>JAPCJM010000009.1 GCA_027886945.1 Nitrososphaerota archaeon | reverse complement strand
CTCGCATCTCCTGCAGCTCCTCCTTGAACCACCCTTCGTCCACGGACTTCGCAGCTTTCTGGTGCGATTCGAGAGAGAAGCGGTCCATTTCCTCCCTCATCATTCCTGCTTCCCCAGCGAGTTTCTCCGCGGTCAGCCCCATCGAGTATCCGACGTTCATCTGATATCTCGCATACTCAGGCCTGGTCAGGAGCCTGGTATTCGGCACCAGGCCGGGGTTGTTTGTCATTGGCACATGCGTCAGATGCTCCATCCCACCTGCAAGGACGACGTCCGAGTTGCCCGTCATTATCTCCATTGCCCCCTCCGATGCGGCGTTCATCGATGAAGCGCACGCTCGGTCGATGGCCATCGTCGGGACCGAGACGGGTAGCCCGGCGAGCAGGGCTGGATGCCTCCCTCCGTAGAGCCAGTTCTCGCCCGTCTGGAAGGCGCACCCGGTGATAACATCCCCGACCTCCTCGGGTTTGAACGAAGTCCTCTCGAGAACCCTTTTGATCAGGATGCTCAACGCCTGGTCCATCCGCAGGGAATTGTACACATCCCTCTCCGGCTGTGTAGGCCTCGACCTCGAGAATGGGACTCTTAGAAAGTCTGCGACGTAGACGTCTCTTAGTTCTGTCAGAGCCTCATCACTTTCCTTTGAATTCTGCCTTCCTCTTTCCCAGGAATGCAGCTACTCCTTCTTTGAGGTCCTCTGTCCCAAAGAGTACGCCGGCGGCCTTCGCCTCCATCTCGAGTCCGGCATCGGTAGGTGCCTCCGCCCCTTTGTCCAGGAGCTTCTTGGCGAGCATCACAGCCACCGGGGCTTGGGCCGACGCGAGCTCAGTCGCGTATCTGACCGCGAATTCATCTGGGTCAACAGAAGATACGAGGTGGTTTACAAGGCCAATTTCGAAGGCACGTTTTCCCTTTATCCTCTCGGACGTAAGAATGAGAGAGCTGGCGCGGGATAGCCCCAGCAACTTCGGCAGCCTCTGAGTCCCTGACCATGCGGGAACCAGGCCCCGAGTCAACTCAGGAAAGCCGATTTCAACGTCCTCGGTCGCAATTCTGACGTCGCAAGAAATGGCAAGCTCGAGGCCCCCGCCGAGGGCGTAGCCCTTGAGGACCGCGATTGTGAGCTTTGGCAATTCGGAAAGCCTCCCCAATGTCCTAGCTCCCTTCCTCGCGAATTCCATGAACGCATCTGAGTCTCTGAAGAATTGAGAAAGGTCCGCGCCGGCGGAAAAGACGGGACCGTCTCCTGTCACGACCACGACTCGGACTTCGGAATCATCCCAAAGTTCTGTCACGATTCGATCGAGCCTATCAAGAACGTCGGAGTTGATCATGTTGAGCCTCGGCCTGTTGAGCGTGACCCTGGCGACGCCCCCCGCGAGCTTCTCCAGACGGACGGACTCTGTTCGGTCAGGGGTTCCTTGGGCTCGATTCCCAACTTCGCCTCCGACAGGCGCGACCGAGCCGAGAGCTGGTGGCGAGAGCCTTCCTTCCACAGCGTCGCGCAACCTCCCCTCTGCAATGGAGCGGGCAGGAGCGAAGACCCCACAATCAAACTTGGCCGCAAGTTCCTCCAATTTCGCCTTGACCTCGGCGTTACTCAGGTCCTTGGCAACTGCGATGGGACCGAAAGGCCTGTTCATGCCCAAGGTCACCCCTTTCTCAATTTCTTCGGGACCGGCGACCCCTTCTTCTATCAGCTTGACTGCCTCGTTTATCTCAAGCGCGAAAATGTCCATCAGCGAGACCTTGTCCGTTGGTGAGGCCTCGGGGATTTGCGCTTTCCCACCCGACCAGTCGTAGAAGCCCTTCCCGCTCTTCTTGCCAAGCAGGCCTGCCGCCACCATCTTGGCGAATGTGACTCCTTTCCCGTACTCCGGTGAGACCGCCTTTGCGAAGTACGCCAGGGAGTCAGCCCCGATGTCGACCCCGACGAAATCAAGAAGCTCGAAGGGTCCCATTGGGAGTCCTTGGCTCTTTGCGTAGACATCGACCTCCGGTGGGGTTGCGATTCCTTTGTCGAGTATCAGGCAGAAGAGCAAAGTGTCGGCGGCGTTGATCCTGTTCACTATGAAACCCGGGCTGTCCTTCTTGACCTTGACCGCGGTCCTTCCGAGCTTTGAGCAGACTTCGACGACTTGGTCCACGACGGTCGGGTCGGTCTGTGCACCGGGTATCACCTCGACGAGTTTCATTGCCATCGGCGGATTGAAGAAATGCATACCCACCATTCTTTGGGGCCTGTCGGTCGCGACAGCCAAGTCGGAGATCTTGATGTTCGAAGTGTTCGAAGCCAGTATGGCCCCCCGAGGAGCAAGGTCGGACACCGCCTTGAATACGGACCTCTTCAGCTCCAGCGATTCTGGTACAGCCTCGAGGATCAGGTCGGCCTGGGAAACGGCGCTTTTCATATCACCGAAGTACCCGATGCGGGAAAGCGCCGACTGAGAGTCCTCTCTGGTGAGCCTCCCTCTCTCGACGAGTCTGTCAAGACTCGCCCCGATTCTATTCTTCGCTTTGTCGAGCATATCGGGGAACTTGTCCGTGAGGCTCACTTCGTATCCGCTCACGGCGAACAGCTCGGCTATTCCGTGCCCCATGTCTCCCGCGCCCACTATCGTAACTTTTCTGACTCCCAATGCTTCTTGTTCGCCCTCGACCCGAGGTCGCTTAATCCTTTGTGGGGGAGAGGCCGGAATGAAAGATATCCCGGGCGAAAGGTTATCTCACACTCAAAAGGCGCTTTCATGTGATGGCGGTTCGCGTCCCTGAAACAGGACCAATGAGACGTGAGATGAAATGAGCACCCTTTCACCGACCTCCTTCGACTACGAAATCGCAATTTCGGAAGAGCACGAGGCTTTCAGGAAGGCAGTCAGGGAATTCGCCGAAAAGGAGGTCGCGCCCGTTACCCAGAAGATTGACAGGGAGAACCAGATGGACATGCGACTGGTCAAGAGGGCGGCCGAGCTCGGCCTGTTCGGAATTCCGTTCCCCGAGGAGTACGGAGGGGGGAACGGCGACGACCTCTCGCTGGTGCTTGCCACCGAAGAGATTGCAAGGTTCTCGGCTGCCTTTTCAGCCGTGGTGGGCGCCACCTACCTGGTATCGACTCCTATCTTCCTTTTCGGCAACGAGGAGCAGAAGCGAAAATACTTGGTCCCGATAGCGAAAGGAGAGAAGCTCGCGGCCCACGCCATGACCGAGCCCGGGACAGGCTCCGACGTCGCTGCCATCAAGACAAACGCCCAGAAGAGAGGGGACAGTTACGTCATCAACGGCAAGAAGATGTTCATCACCAACGGGGACAAGGCGGACATCTTCCTGATCTTTGCCAGGACGAGTCCCATGGAAGGCAGCAAGAGACACCAGGGGGTCACAGCGTTCATCGCCGAGAAGGGAATGCCGGGCCTGACCGTCGGCCAACGCACGGAAGTCATAGGGCTCAGAGGGGACCAGCCGGTGGAGCTTGTTATGGATAACCTCGAGGTGCCGGAGACAAACATTGTCGGGGAGATCGGGAGAGGAGTTCGGATTGCCCTCTCGTGCTACGACCACGGAAGGGTCGGCGTCGCCGCCCAGGGGACCGGCCTCGCACAGGCCGCCCTGGAAGCTGCCCTGAACTACTCGACTCAGAGGCAGACCTTCGACAACTATCTCCTTAGCTATCAGCAAGTGCAGTTCAAGATAGCCGAAATGACCGCGGCGGTCCACACGGCGCGACTTCTTACCTACTGGGCGGCCACCCTGACCAAGAAGGGGAAGGATTTCATCAAGGCGTCCTCGATTGCGAAGATAGTGGCGACGGAGGCGGCCGAAAAGAACGCCCACATGGCAATGCTCATCATGGGGGCCGCCGGAGTCTCGACCGACATGCAGGTTGAGAGGATACTGAGGGATTCTCAGATAATCAAGACCTACGAGGGGACCAACGACATTCAGCGCCTCACCATAATGAAAGAGGTGGCCAAGGAGATGGGGGTAGTCGGCTAAACGCACCTCTATCTTCAGGGAAATTGAAATAGGGCCGACTCCTCTTCCGGCTTTCGCGAAATGAACAGGGTCGCCATCGTAGGCATCGGTCACTCAAAGTTCGGCAGGAGGAGCGACGTGAATATCGCCGAGCTTGCGTTTGAATCAATCAAACAAGCCGTCGACGATGCCGGCGTCGACAAAAAGGACATCAAGAATGTAGTTTTGGGGAGCGTCGGGACCTGGTCCGAGGAGTCTCTCCCCGCTGTTATCGTCAACGAATACGCCGGCCTGGACTCCGTAGGAACTATGAGGGTCGAGGCGGCGTGCGCCAGTGGGAGCGCGGCCCTGAAGTCTGCTTACAACAGCATCGTCAGCGGGGAAGGGGACGTGGCTATGGCCGTCGGAGTTGAGAAAATGAGCGAAGTGGACACCCCGACGTCTGTTGAGCTCATCGGGAGGGCCGGCTCGTACATGTGGGAGTTTGAAAATTATGGCATGACATTTCCAGCATACTACGCCCTCTACGCCGTAGCTCACATGAACAAATACGGCACCACGGAAGAGGACATGTCCAGGGTGGCGGTCAAGGCCCACCATTACGGGGCGATGAATCCTAACGCCCAATTCCAGAAAGAGATAACTCTCGAAAAGGCGATGAACTCCCAGGTAGTTTCTTGGCCTCTGAAGCTCTACGATGCCTGCCCTCTAACCGACGGCTCCGCGGCGGTCATCCTCGCATCTGAAGAAACGGCGAAGAAACTTACCGACACTCCTGTCTGGGTGAAGGGGATAGGGTACTCGTCAGACTCAGCCAATCTGAGCCGAAGGAGCGACTACGTGGGGCTGGAAGCCGCCGCTCAAGCCGCAAAGCGGGCATACTCAGCCGCGAAGGTAACCCCCCAGGATATCGATGTCGCGACGGCCCACGACTGCTTCACGATCGCGGAGTTGATGGCCTATGAGGACCTCGGGTTCTGCAAGAAGGGGGAGGGTCCCAAGATGATCCGAGAAGGCCAGACGGAGCTCGGAGGGAAGATACCGGTGAACCTTGATGGGGGACTCAAGGCAAAGGGGCACCCCATAGGAGCCACGGGGGTGTCCATGGCAGTGGAAATCACGAAGCAGCTCCGGGGCGAAGCGGGGAGGCACCAGGCTCCGATAAAGAAAGGGTTGGGACTAGTCCACAATGTTGGGGGGACGGGCCACTACGCCTACGTGACGGTACTCTCGAGGGACTGAGCCATGGACGAGATGCCTGTACTCCACTCCAGGAGGTCCCTCACGTTGAGGTTCGACATACCGATCTCGAGGACCCATGAGTTCTGGGACGCCCTCAGGGAGGGGAAGTTCGTCACCACCAAATGCTCCAAGTGCGGCAAAGTCTCCTTCCCTCCACAGGCGGACTGCCCGAAGTGCATGAACGATGAGTTCGTCTGGGTCGATGTCGGGCGCGAAGCTACTCTCTTGACTTTCACCCGAGTCCAGGTCACGCCGGCCAGTTTCGCAACCGAACAGCCCTACATTATCGCAATTGGCGAGTTCCCGGGAGGTCTAAAGGTCCTAGCTTGGCTCGAAGGGGTGGATCCGAAAAATCCGAAGCCGGGAATGAAGCTCAGGGTCGAGGCAAGAACGAGCAAGGAAGGAAACCCCTACTACGTCTTTTTGTCTGTCTAGAATTCCTTCGGGACTTCCCTCATGATTTCGGCCACCCTGATGAACCTGTCTCTGTACATCAAGACCTTTGTCAGAGATCCCTTGAATCTGAGTTGCCCCTTGAGGACTGCAGACTGGATGTCTACTTCTCCCTTCGCTACCTTGCACCAGGATTCGTAGTTCCCGTCGAGGGAGAACTCTGCCGGGGTTCCAGGGGCGACTTTCTGGAGCGTGGTCGTGCCGTTCTCCACTCCAAGCATGTAATTCTGCCCGATGTCCGTGACATTGAAAGCGATGCTCGTCTTCAAAGTCTTCGTGCTCTCGGACCACTTAGGGTCCTGTGATAATGCCGACTGGACCAGCGAGAAGTACTCATCACTCAGGTACTTGACCATTGACGGCCGCCACCGATGCACGCCTTTTGAGGTTAACTATGGCCCCCGACGTCAACGCAGGTCGAACCCTCTTTCCTCCAATAACCAAAGCCCACCCGGGTTCCTTCAGCATCGTCGCGATTCCATTATCGGCCTTGACGACGACCGCCTTTGAGTTCTCCTTCAGCGGAATCATCTTCACTTTTCCGTACCTCCCTTCCAAAATTCCACCGATTTCCTTCATCTCCTCCGATGAGAGTTCTCCGTCTGCCAGAAGCAGAACATATCTCTTTGCCATACTAAGACCCCCCGATCAGCCGCGCATAGAACTCGGCCGCTCCTCCCTTTAGGAGGAACAGCCTCGGCTTCACCTTCAACCTGACGGAGTCACCCGACCCAAGAGCCAAGGTTCCAGCCACCAGTTGCTGCTTGTCAAGCCTGAGAAAAAAAGCGGAATGTTCGTCAAGGAACGCCTCAAGGTTCGCAAGCAGTCCGGCCTTGAGGTCTTTCGGGAGCCGCGCTACGACGAGTTGGAAGGTCAAATTGGCTTCCTCCCCGACAAGATGAAGCCTCACGCTCAATATCTCGTTGCCGAAGTGACCTTCAAGCCGCTCGACGACGGGCTGAGCTTCGATTGCGAGCACCTTGGCGATCGACGCTTCCACCTTTTGCTGGTCCTCGGTGGCATGGATCAGGTAGGTTATTTCGACGGACTGGATAGGGCCTTTCAAAGTGCGCCGCCTTAGCCTCGAAAATATGTGATATTAGTTAACAATAATTACGTGGGGCATACACGGCCCCAAGGTGCCAAGGAAGCTTACCGTCGAGGATATTCTCTCCGACGAATTGAAGAGAGAGATGAATCTCGACACAGATACCTTCGCAGTCATCGACGACTGGGATTCGGTGATGAACAGCGTCTACCAGATGCCCATCGAATACGCGGGGTACACGAACAGAGTGGGCGAAATGAAGCTTCTGAAAGAGATGATCGACTCGCTTGCGGCATCCGACTTTGACAACGTCAAGCGGAGCGAAAGCAGAAAGAAGCAGCTGGCGCAGTTCACCAAGACCCTGAGCATGTACTATAACGTCGTCTTCACCAAAGGAAAGAGAAAGGTGGGCTACGGGGCACTGATCCATTTCCCTAAGCTCAAGGCGAAGCCGGAACGTAGCGGCGGAATTGTCCTGGCAGCTAAGATCGTGGTGGACGGGCGCAAACACGTCGATTCCTTTGAGCGGGGAAAGTTCGACGACTTCCTCGTCGAGGTCAAGCCCTACATCAACCTCCTGGGGGACCTCTATCGGCAGACCCGAAAGATGTAGCTTGCAATGAGAGGCTACGTTCTGGGCATTGAGAGTACGGCCCACACTTTCTCGG
>JAPCJM010000008.1 GCA_027886945.1 Nitrososphaerota archaeon | reverse complement strand
GACTGATTGCTGGCCCAGGGCGGCAGTCATCTGGCCGACGTTGAGACTTGAGCCTCTGGCCCCGGTCCTCGCCATTATCATGCCGGAGTTCTCAGCGGGGAAGGACCGGTCGGCAATCCTACCCGCTTTGTCTCTTGCCCGCGCCAATTCGTTGACTACATACGCCTCGAGGGAGTCCTCTGGAGAAAGGCCTCTCGTGAGCTGGAGGGTCCCTGCCTTGTACTTCTTGATGAGCTCGAACACGTTGGCGTAAGCTTCGTCCAGAGCGTCCGTAATGGCCTTCTTCGCCTCCGCCGGGAGCTCGAGCTCGTTGAAGCCGTAGGTGAACCCCCTTCGCGTGAGGAAGTCCTTGAGGACCCTGAGGATGGAGTTGAGGAAGTTGCGCGCTTCTTCGTTGCCATAGTCCTTCGCTATGCGGTGGAGGAGGGAGTCCGGCTCCTCGGCCCCGATGACTGCCTTGTCGACGACCCCGGAGATTAGCTGGCCGTTTCTGATGACGACGTCGTTGGTCGTCCCCGAGCGCTGGGACTTCGCCCACTTTGAGGTGAGGACGTAGTTCATGTCCTTCGGGAGGAAAAGCGAGAAGACCTGTTTGCCAGAGTACATCGGTTTGGCCCCTTTGACCTCGGGTTCAGGGAGGTCATCGTTGAAGTCACCGACTAGCGCGAGATTGGAGAACTCGCCCGGGGTTAGGAAGGTCTCGTCCCTGGTAAGCATGAAGGCACCAGTGATGAAATCTCTGATCCCGCCGATGATGGGCCCGCCGTACCTGGGAGAGAGTATCTGGTCCTGGACCCGCATCAGCATGAGCGCTTCCGACCTGGATTCTTCGCTCTGCGGGACGTGGAGGTTCATCTCGTCCCCGTCGAAGTCGGCGTTGTACGGGGGACAGACGGAGGGATGCAGCCTGAACGTCCTGAACGGAAGGACGCGTACAAAATGGGCCATAACTGACATCCTATGAAGAGAGGGCTGCCTGTTGAAGAGCACCACGTCCCCGTCCATCAGGTGCCTTTCGACGATGTAGCCTGGGGCCAGGGAATCGGCCAGGGCCTTCCTGTCGCTGGCGAAGTCAAGCCTGATCTTTACCCCGTCGGGCCTGATCACATAGTTGGCTCCGGGATGGTCGAAGGGGCCCTTGTTCACGAGGTCCTTGAGATATTCAAGATTCCAGGGTGAGACCTTCTCCGGGATGGTGAGCTTCTTTGCGATCTCAAATGGAACACCCACTTCGCCAATGTCAAGGCTCGGGTCAGGGCTGATCACAGTCCTGCTCGAGAAGTCGACCCTCTTGCCCGACAGCGAGCCCCTGAATCTACCCTCCTTCCCCTTCAACCTCTGGCTGAGAGTTTTCAAGGGGCGGCCCGAGCGGTGATGGGCCTGAGGTATCCCAGAGACTTCGTTGTCAAAGTAGGTGGTGACGTGGTAGTGCAAAAGGTCGACGAGGTCCTGGACGATGAGGTGGGGGGTGCCTGACTCCTTGCTCTCCCTGACTCTCTGGTTCACCCTGAGGATATCGACAACCTTGTGCGTGAGGTCGTCTTCGGACCGGATCCCTGACTCGAGGGTAATGGAGGGCCGGACGGTGAGGGGGGGTACGGGGAGGACCTGTAACACGAACCATTCGGGCCTTGCGGCCTTGTGGTTGAAGCCGAGGAGCTGGAGGTCCTCGTTGTTGACCCTCTCTAGCCTTTCGCGGATGGCGACGGGGAGGAGACGAGTCGCGCCTCCTTCCTCGGTGATCTCGTGGAAGATGGTCGGCTTCGTGAATTCAATTTGATACTGCTGCTTCCCACAGTGGGGACAGAGCTTGACCTTCTTGGCCTTGGTGACGATCTCCTTTGTCACGATTTCTGAGAGGGACGGGGTGAAATCTGACCGTGTCGTGAGCTTCGAATGGTAAGCTTCGAGCTCCTGCTGTGTCAGGAGAATCCTCCCGCACGACCTGCAAGTGGTCTGGACCAGCCTGTTGATCTCGTCGACAAAGGCAATGTGCAGAACCGGTTCGGCGAGCTCGATGTGCCCGAAGTGTCCCGGGCACCTCCCGGCTGTGCTGCCGCAGGTCCCACACTTCTGTCCGGGCTCCAGGGTGCCAAGCCTGCTGTCCATCAGGCCTCCCTGTACGGGCATCCCGTCTTCGTCGTAGGTTTCCGGCTGAGTTATCTCTGCGACCGAATACTTCCTCACTTCACTGGGAGAAAAGACCGCGAAGTTGATCCCGCCGATTGTTTTGAGTGCTTGTTCCATCGACACTTCTCTACACCTTGTCCTTGAGCTGAAGTCGCGGGGCGATGTTCAAGCTCATCATTTCCTGCAGGAGGAGCTTGAAGGCGTAGGCGACGACCACCGTGGATATCTTAGCCTGGTCGCCGTCGATCTTACAGGTGTACTTCCGCTGCTTAGCGTCGTAGTAGGCAATCAAGCCGCACTTCTCGCAGACGTAAATCTCGGTCTTGTCCGCTTCGTCGAGGAGCCTGTCCTTCAGGACCATGGATGCGCCGTAGGCGATGAGGCAGTCCCTCTCCATCTCTCCGAACCTCAGGCCCCCACCTCGGGCCCTCCCCTCAGTGGGCTGCTTGGTGAGCATCTGGACCTGGCCGCGGGCCCTGGCGTGGATTTTGTCGGCGACCATGTGGTGGAGCTTCTGGTAGTAGACGACCCCGACGAAGACGTCGGCCGCGAATTTCTTGCCTGTCTTGCCGTCATACATGACCTCCCTTCCTGTCTCTTCGAAGCCCCTCCCGCGGAGGATCTTCTCCATTTCTTGGATGCTTTCACCGGCGAAGGCAGACCCGTCGACTGACGAGCCACGGAACGCCCCAGCCTTCCCTGCTATGGATTCGATGAATTGGCCGACGGTCATCCTCGATGGGAAGGCGTGCGGGTTGATTATGACGTCAGGGACTATCCCTTCTGCCGTGTAGGGCATGTCCTCCTGCGGGACAACGAGTCCGATGACTCCCTTCTGGCCGTGCCTAGAGGCGAACTTATCCCCGATTTCGGGGACCCTCATGTCCCTGACCCTGACCTTGAACATGCGGCCACCTTCGACGTTCTCGGTCATGAAAATCGAGTCTACCACCCCCGTCTCGGAGGGCCTGACGGCAACAGAAGTGTCCCGCCTGTAGGGTCCCTTGATCTCGAACTCCTTGTACTCCTCCATGAACCTGGGTGGGCTTGTCCTTCCGATCACCACGTCCCCTCCGGTGACCTGGGACTCGTGGGCGACGACGCCGTCTCCCTCAAGGAGTCTGTAGAACTTCTCTCCGCGGTATCCCCTGATGTTGGATTCCGCAGACGGGACCTCGAACGTGTCCCTCATCCCGCCTAGGTACTGCTTTGCCTGGCCTTCGTACAGTCTGTAGAAGAATGAGCGAGCGAGCCCTCTCTCGACGCTCGACTTGTTCATTATGATGGCGTCCTCGATGTTGTAGCCTTCGAAGGAGAGGACGGCGACGACGCAGTTCTGCCCGATGGGCCTCTCGTCGATTTTGAGCAGGTCCAGGGTCCTCGTGCGTACCACCGGGGTCTGGGGGCTGACCAGGAGGTGCTGTCTGACATGCGGGGAGATGGGGTAGGTGGGAGAGCTGAAGCCGAGGCTCTGCTTGGCCATGGCCGATTCGTAGGTGTTCCTTGGGGACTGGTTGTGTTCTGGGTAGGGGATGATCGAAGCTGCGATTCCGAACATGGCGGCCGGGAATAATTCCATGTGGCCGTTCTTGGTCGAGACGTCTTCGGGGCTCATGGCCACGAGGCAGTTCTCTTCCTCGTTGGCGTCGATGAGCTCTATGGTCCCCTGCTCGACGAGGTCCCGCCATGAAGACTGGCCAGTCTGGACCTTGTCGATGAGCTCTGGGTTGAGAAGGGGGCGACCGCTCTCTACTACGACCAGTGGCCTGAGGACTCGGCCGGAGCTCAGGCTGATGTACAGCCTGGGGTAGGCCTTGCCATTAATCGGGGAGATATAGAGTACACTGGCGCTGGGATTGATCTGGCCCTCCCTTCGCAGTTTCCGGAAGGCCTTTGCTAGCCTTTCACCATCGTCCACGTAGCCCAGGAACCTTCCGTCCATGAATATCCTGCACCCTTCGACCTGGAGCTTCTGGTCAGAGTCACGGACACTTTTGGCCCCGAGCTCCCAGAGCTTTTCCTCTACTTCTTGCGACGGGACGCTTACGGAAATAATAGCAGAAAGCGCGAGGTTCTTGACGAGGCCGCAATTCACTCCCTCCGGGGTTTCGGATGGGCAGATTCTGCCGAAGTGCGTCGCGTGGAGGTCCCTGGCCTCGAAGTTGGGCTGACTCCTGCTCAGCGGTGACTGGACCCTCCTTAGGTGGCTCAGGGTGCTGAGGTAGTTGGTCCTGTCCAGAAGCTGGGTAACTCCCACCTTCCCCCTTCCCCAGTTGCCCGTCGCTATGGCGTTGTTGAGCTTGTCAGTGATTATGCCTGTCCGAATGGCTGCACCTACGACGTTCCCGCCGCGCTTCTGTCCCGTCCGCTCCAGCTGGTACTTCATGTCTCTGACTAAGTTACGGAACGCGGTCCTGAACAGGTCTGCCAGCATCTGGCCTGCGAATTTTATCACCTTGTTGCCGTAGTGGTCCTTGTCGTCGGCTTCGATCCAGCCGAGCCTCAGCTCCAGGAGCTTGCAGGCGGCCTCTCCCATGAACATCGACTTGTCAAAGCGCCTGTCCTCGGTCTTGCCGAGATGGGGCAGAAGCCCCCAGTCGAGCATTGACTGCGCGCGCTTAACTCTGAACTCTTCGAGCATCCCGTGGGCGACCCTGTTGCCTATGAAGACGAGGGAGTCCTTCTCGGTGGGTGCCTCGCTGGCCTTGTCGAAGGAGACCTCTAGCAGGTCCTGAATCTCTGCCTTGGGGGACACTGCATCTGCGATTTCCTTGTCAGACTTTATCCCCAGGGCGCGCATGACAATGACGTAGGGAAGGTCGACCGGGCAGCTGGGTACCTTGACGTTGATTGCCCCGTCCTGCTTCAGAGTGAGCTCGAGCTTCGACCTGTACCCGACCACCGAAGAGTATACCCTGGACTTGTATGTGGTGGCACCGGCAAGCTTCTCGGAGTCAACGAGTATCTTGTTGGGGGATAAATCCTCGAGGCCGACAATCACCCTTTCTGCGCCGTGGATAATGAAGTACCCTCCGGGGTCGTTGGGGTCTTCCCCTGACTCGATGAGCTGCTCTTTGGTGCGGTTCGAGAGCTGGCAGAGTTCGGACTTCACCATCACCGGAAGGTCCCCTACGTGCTGTCGGGTGGTGTCCCTGGGGAGTCCTTCTTCCTCGATGGTCATCTCAAGAAGGATGGGTGCGGAATAGGTTAGGTTTCTCAGCCGCGCCTCCATCGGGAGTATGCTGCTGACCGAGCCATCGATCTCGACCACCCTTGGAGAGCCCAGTGTTAGACGGCCGAATTTTATCTTGTAAGGGGTGCTTACGGTCTCGACCTCGACCTCGCCTATTTCGTCTACTATGTTCTGCAGCCCCTTGGTGACGAACTCGTTGTAGCTGTTCAGGTGCTGCCTGGCTACCCCTTCCCTCTGAAGTAGGTCGCTCAGGATGACCCAGGAGTTTGTGGTAACATGTTGCCTGCTCATTGTCAGCCCTCCACCACATACCTGTAGTAGGTGCTAGACCCTGCAGTTTCGCTTTGCCTCGTGACCCTGACGAAGTCTCCGGGCCTGGCCCCGATCTCCTTGACTATTGCGTCGGTCGCCTGGATGTAGGGGAACTGAGAAGGGGAGGAGTTGAATCTTGCCAGGACCTGGCTCGCTTCTTCTTTCGTCAGGAGTTCATGCTTCGGGATCAGGAAATGAGTGCTAACTTTGAAGGAGGGGACTTCATCCTCTACCTTCTTACGCGTAACCGCCTTTCTGGGTGCCTTGGGAGTCTTGAGAGTCTTTGGGGTCTTGGGGGCGACTAAGCCTTCTTACCCCCATTGATAATGCGGACTAAGTGGACAATGCAATACACGGAACAGGGCCCAATGAAAGGCGGTCTTGAAGGCGTATTTAGATTTTACTGGAATCGGGGCGGGCCCTTGACGCTGACCGATTCAGCTTCGTAGATGGGAGTTCCTTCCTCGGGGTGCTGGGTGACACGAGAGAACTCTTGATAGAGTTTCTTTGTGAGAGGTCCGACGCCACCAGTCCCTACCTTGGATCCGGTCACTGACCCGACTGCCAAAATCTCTGATTTCGTCCCCACAAGGAAAAGCTCGTCCGCTGTCGCGAGTTCGAAGGGCGTCACATCCCTCTCTTGGACCTCCAGCCCCAGATCGGAGCAGAGCTTGATTATTCGCTCTCTCGTGATTCCATGGAGGATCCCAGCGGCCGTGGAAGGAGTCGCAATCTTCCCGTCTTTGACGACAAAGATGTTGGTCACTGTGGATTCGGAGACGAAGCCTCTGTGGTCGAGGAGTATCGCGTCGTCTGCACCGGCGCTCCTTGCTTCGATCCTAGCCAGGATGCTGTTCATGTAGTTCAATGATTTTATCTCGTGCGAGGTTGCGTCGACGGCGTCCCTGCGGTAGGAGGAAACCATCAGTCTCACTACCCTGGGCTCCTTCGGCCCGAAAGAGATTATCATCGGTTCCGTTATGATGAACACAGTCGGATCCTTACAAAGTGACGGGTCGATGCCGAGGTCCCCCACGCCGCGGGTCACGACAATTCGGATGTATGCATCTCTAAGGCGGTTCTTCCTGAGGGTTTCCAGTACAGCCTCGGTCATTTCGTGTTTGGTCTGCGGGATCTTCAACCTGATGCTCTGAGCAGAGTCGTAGAGTCTGTTCATGTGGTCGTCAAGGCGGAAGACGCTCCCCCGGTAGGCCCTTATTCCTTCGAAGATTCCATCCCCGTACAAGAGGCCGTGGTCGAATACTGACACGGAAGCCTTGGACTTCTCAGTGAACTTTCCGTTGACGTAGACCACAGGCTCCTTTTCCATCTGGAGGGAACCCGTTTCGGGCCGATAAAACGATTTTGTCAGTGTCCAGATTTGTGCAGACGTGCGAATACGTAGGGGAGGACCCCGTCTTCCTGCAGGTATTGCATCTCTGTAGCGTTATCTATCCTCGCCAGTGCCCTGAACCTTATTTCCCCAGATGGGCCGCGGGCCAGGACGTCGACCCATTCCTTGGGGGAGGCCATCTTTTGGAATCCGGCAATATCGAAAATTTCTCCGCCAGTCAGGCCGAGTTGCTTCACGCCCTTCCCATCCTCGAACTGAAGGGGGATCACACCCATGGCTACGAGGTTGCTCCTGTGAATCCTTTCGAAGTTTTCGGCGATGACAGCTCTTACTCCGAGAAGCCTCGGGGCCTTCGCCGCCCAGTCCCTCGAACTTCCCGCGCCATACTGCTTGCCTGCCAGGACTATGAGCGGGATTCCTTCGGACGAATACTTC
>JAPCJM010000007.1 GCA_027886945.1 Nitrososphaerota archaeon | reverse complement strand
GACCTCTACACATACGTGAGCGGCAGAGGGTGGCTGATATCTAGTGAGACTTGGGACTTCAAGAGCTTCAATGTCGAATATTCGGTGTTTATGGAACCGCCCTTTTACCTTCCATCGCCAATTCTCAAGATAGGGGCAGCGAGCTTCAGCGACGACGGGGAATACTTGGCGGCCGGTTCGTCGGATTCCAATCAACAGAACGGGTCCGTCTACTTGATTTCGTTAAAGCCAGGGGCGGAGGGTGAACTTTGGGACCGAAACACCAACAACAGCGCTATCTCCTCGGTTGCAGTTTCCGACAACGGCACATACGTCGCTGCTGGGGGATATTGGACCGGGATGGTGTACGGCAGCGGGATGGTGTACCTGTTCAACAAGGTCGGGAATATGCTATGGAACTACTCGACGGGGACTTCGGCCGTCTGGCAGGTGAGCATACTTCCTAACGGATCCGGCATCCTGGCGGGAGACGAACGAGGCCTGATCTACTTCAACGATGCCGGCCATGTCCTTTGGAATTACACCTTTCCGTACCAGGGATCGAGCACCCGCTTCGCAGTTTCCGGAAATGGACAGTACATAGTGGTAGCGGTCCAGAATATGCTGCTACCCAACGAGACCAACTTCCGATGGGGCGTCTTCTACCTTAACTCTTCAGGACATGTTCTCTGGAGCTACACCGGGGACTACTCCGGAGTGAACTACGTCCAAATGTCCAACAACGGGCAAGACGTCGCTGTCGGGACACTCGTGAACGGCTACAATGGAAGCGTGTACTACTTCAACGGGATGAACGGCCGCGTGCTCTGGAAGGAACAGGCATACACGGCCGTCCAGCCGCTGCTCATGTCAGTGGATGGGTCTCACCTTGCCTCTGGAGGGAACGTGGGAGTGCTGCTCTTCAATTCGAAGGGAAACGTGCTCTGGAACCGCACCACTGGGCAGCCCCTTGGCTTCATACAAGGAGACCCATTCGTGGTGGTCTCGGAATTCTCCTCTTGTCCTAACCTCGTTCTTGTTGGATACGATGGGACCACGGTCCTAACAATAGAAGTCGAGCACCTGACTTCGGTGGACTTTTCCCAGACAAATTCCGAATGGGTCGCTTTTGAGGGTTCGATAGCAGGAGATGGCCAGTGCGGTGCGGCGGACCTCTTCAACGGGACGACGGGCCTCTATTCGGTTCCCATCTGCTGAGACTGGCCTTGACCTTGCAGTGGGGATTCAGGTGCTCCTCGTTGGTGAACGCGAGCCGGTGTTTTTATAAAGGTGAATGCTGTTTCAATCCCATCCCCCAATGGAGTCTCGAGTCAGATGCGCGGCACTTCCTAACGAATACGTTAGCTGACTCACCGGAGGTCATCCTCATTGTTAAGCACAAAGGGAGATTCTGTAAGATTATACAAGATTCGGAAGGTCATCTCGGAGCTTTCGGGCAAGGAGGGACGCGGGACCGAGCTGGTCTCGCTGTATATCCCCCCGAAGAAGCCCATCCACGAGGTCATCGCCTACCTGAGGAACGAGTGGGGGACTGCAGGGAACATAAAGTCGGACACGACGCGGAATCATGTCCAGGACGCCCTCACGAAGACGATGCAGAAGCTCAAGCTCTACAGGGAGACCCCCGACAATGGTCTGGTCATCTTCTGCGGGGCCCTCATGACGAACGGCCCGGGGAGCGAAGTGATCGTGCTCCGCGAGATAGTCCCTCCGAAGCCAGTCAAGAGCTTCCTCTACCAGTGCGACGACCATTTCCACATCGAGTACCTAAAGGACATGCTCAAGGAGGAGAAGGTCTACGGGATTCTCGCCATCGACGCCAACGACGTTGGGATAGGGATACTCTCCGGAGAGAGCTTCGAGGTCGTGAACGTTATGACCTCTGGCATCTCCGGGAAGACGAGGAAGGGGGGGCAGAGCGCCAGAAGGTACGAGCGGGGGAGGGAGATGGAGCTGACATACTTCTACCACAGGGTGGCAGACCATGCGAACAGGATCTTTGTCGAAGAGTACAAGGTCACGGGGCTGATAGTCGGCGGCCCGGGCTTCACCAAGGAAGAGTTCCTCAAGACAGAGTTCCTGAACTACCAGCTACGGAAGAACATCGTCGCCGTGATTGACACCGCCTATTCGGGACGCGAGGGCGTCAGAGAGCTGGTCGACAAGGCGGCGGATAAGCTTCAGGACGTGAGGCTCTTCGAGGAGAAGAAGCTGGTCCAGCGATTTCTTGCCGAGGTCAACAAGCCGAACGGGGTGGCCGCGTACGGCCTTCCAAGGATAATCCAAGCTCTTGAGAAGAGCAACGTCGAGACGATCCTCGTCGCGGACGATGTCGATATGGTGAGGATAACCGCGACTTGCAAGAACTGCCAGACCGTGAAGGAGAAGTTCGCCCCGAGTTCGAAGAAGACCCAGGCGATGCAAGAGATATCCACGGAGCCGTGCGCGTCGTGCGGTTCGAAGGACTTCGAGGTCGACGAGACCGACGTCGTGGACTTCCTCGAGGAGAGGGCAATCCAGGTTGGAGCGAAGGTCGAAGTGATATCGTCGGGCACCGAGGAAGGGGCGATGCTGAAGTCCTTCGGCGGCGTGGCCGCCTTCCTCAGATACAGGCCGACGGGTGTCTAGCCAATCGAGGCAGGCATGTCGCGTCTTACAGCATACCCTTAACTACTGGAAGCGACGCTTTGCACCTAGCAGACGAGGCTCGACTGCTGTGGGAGAACTGATAACAAAATGGTCATTCGTATCGGATTGATTGGCAAGACCAACGCCGGAAAGACGACCCTCTACGACTCGATGACGCTGAAAGCGGGAGAGATCTCCAACTACCCCTTCACAACCAAGTCTCCAGACACCGGGATAGCTCAGGCGGTCACGCTGTGCGTCCACAAGGAATTCAACCTCCAAGACAACCCGAAGAACTCAAAGTGCGTCGAGGGGTGGAGATTCATCCCAATCGAAGTGACCGACCTTCCGGGTCTCATAAAGGGAGCGTGGATGGGCAAGGGTCTCGGGAACCAGTTCCTCGCGGTGGCGGCCCAATCGGACGCGCTTTTGCACGTGGTGGACGCCTCGGGCAGCGTTGACAAGGACGGGAAGATAGCCGAACCGGGTACCGGCGACCCGCTCGCTGATTTGGCGGACGTCGAGCTCGAGCTCGTCTTGTGGTACACCAAGCTCTTCTCTAGCAACATGGTGAAGATATCGAAGGCCGCGAAGCTCCCGGGAGTAGGCCTTCCTGAGGCCGTCGCGGAGGTACTGCAGGGGATAGGCGTGAAGCGAGAACACGTGATCTACGCTCTCAACGAGGCCATGCTCATGGACAAGGATGTAGACAGTTGGAACGAGAAGGAGATCCAGAACTTCTGCTGGGTCCTGAGGGACGTCTCCAAGCCCACGCTGATAATCGCGAACAAGATGGACCTCCCCAACGCCGGCGAGAACTTCAAGGCCCTCAGGGAGAGGTACAAGGACCTGATGGTCGTCCCGACCAGCGGAGAGGCCGAGCTCTCCTTGAGGAGGGCCGAGGTCAAGGGGCTGATAAAGTACGTCCCCGGCGAGGAGCGCTTCGACGTGGTCAGGCCTCAAGAGCTGACTGACGCGCAGAGAAACGCCCTCGCGTACATCAGGAGGAAGGTCTTCGGAGAGTACCTCAGGACAGGAGTCCAGTTCGCCCTCAACATCGCGATCTTCAAGCTCCTGAAGATGAACGCGGTCTATCCCGTCTCCGACCCGGAGAAGTTGACTGACAAGCACGGGAACGTCCTTCCGGACGTGTACCTGCTGCCCGCGGGTTCAACAGTAGAGGACCTAGCCAAGGCAGTTCATACCGACCTGTTCAAAGGCCTGCTCTACGGGATTGATGCGAGGACTGCGCTCCATCTTCCTGTGGACTACGTCTTGAGGGACAGGGACGTTCTCTCCATGGTCTCGACGGCAAAGAGAGGCTGACCCACGACTGACCCACGACCTTCTTTCAGTCCGCTGCAATCGTTATAACAATCCGAGTTGAGCCTAGCGGACAGGCGGGTGAGAGGGCCTCCCCCCGTTCCGCCTCTAGAAACCCCGGGTCGGAGGAGAGAAGAGAACATCAACAAGACCGACAAAGAAACGATGCGCAGCCCCAGGAGGAGCGTCCTCATTTCCACGGCAGCGGTTTATGCGGCTATGTACGTCGCGCTGGCTCTCGTATTCAATCCCATAAGTTATGGGGCGATCAATTTGCGAGTTGCGAACGTCCTCATTGGCCTAGTCCCCATCATCGGGTGGCCGGCTGTCCTTGGACAGACGTTGGGGGTCTTTTTGGCGAACCAGCCTGCTCTTGGCGACCCTCTCGGCCCAATAGATCTCATAAACGTCATTCCCTCTTTCTTTTTCTCGTTCCTCCTGTGGAAGCTTCGGAACAAGAGCGTCTTCGTGGGGTTGACCCTATATTCCGTCGCCCTGGGAATATCAGTCAGTTACGCGCTGAATTACGCGTTCAAATTGCCGTTGTTGGTGGAAATCCCTCAGGTGACGGTGGGAGTCTTCATTGCCACAGCTGTGTTCGGTTATCTGTTGTTTAGATCAGTGAAGCGACTGGGCGTGCTGCAAAGGAAGTTCCCTAACTGATATGAGCCCGGGTTGGAAGGCGAGGTGCGGACCTTGAGCAAGGCCAGGAGCGCGATTTGTTGCATCTCAGGAGGGGCGGATTCTGTGACCATGGCGTACTACGTCAAGAAGACTGTCAAACCGGCGCACCAGCTTCTACTCTTCTGCAACTACGGGCAGAGGACATACGAATACGAAGGGCTCTGCATCAAGGAGATATCGAGGGAGCTGAAAGCGCCTCTGAAGCTCATCGACATGAGATGGCTCGGCAAGATAAGCACGTCTCTCCTCACACACGCCGAGAAGGAAATCCCGGAGACGAAGAGCGAGGACCTATGGGACCCTGACAAGGCAAGAGACAGGATTCTGAAGTGGTGGGACCCGTGCAGGAACGCGATACTCCTGCTGGTCGGGCTGGCCCACGCTGAATCGTTCTACATTTCCACCCGCGAACGGTTCGACGTATACATCGGAATTCGCAGGGAGACGCCGGTGGCAATGAAAGACAACACCCCCGAATTCCTCGAGGAAATCAACAGATTGGGCGAACAGGCAACCCACCACGGAGGGTATAGACTGCTCGCGCCCCTCATCACCTACGACAAGGACAAGGTAGTGAAGCTAGGAGACGAGCTGGGAGTTCCGTGGCAGTATACGTATAGTTGCTACTCGGGTCACAGCTTCAAGACGATTGGAGGCAAGAAGCTGCCGGTCCACTGTGGCTGGTGCTCGAACGACAAAAGGAGGGCACTTGCCTTCAAGACGGCAGGCGTGCATGATAGGAGCTTATATTCGAAACCGCCATTGACCGAGGTGAAGTACGAGAAAACCAATGGCGTCTATGTCCAGAAGCGGACGCGATAGGGAGACTTGGGCAAAATCCTGAGAGACGAATCAAGCAACCACTGGCGCTAAAGAATTGCTGACAAAGAGAGGATAATAGAGCTCCGGCTGGCTGAACATCTGGCGTCAAATGTCTCCAAAAGCGCTCAAGGGAGCTAACTCGACTCAGGAAATCTGGAGTTGTAATTCTCGGCGACGAGTCCCTCCATCTACGCCGAATCCTGGCAGCGTCTCTCTTCAGGGAAGTGCGGTGAATTTGCATAGGTTCAATGCTAAATACCCTCCCTATGAAGTGAAATGAGTTTTGCAGACCCAGGGGGAGCAACCGCGGGCCACGGGCGCCGCGACAGCAGCACCGCCCAACAAGCTGGAGTCTACCAGCTGGAACCCCCTCCTCGAAGAAGAGGTTCGGAGGATATGGGGGATTGAAGATAATTTCAAGTTTAGACCGAATATCGATAAAAAGCGTAACTTCGTGATGGACACGCCTCCACCATACCCTTCAGGAAAACCGTGGCACCCAGGGGCGCTGACCCAATATGCGCAGATAGACATGGTGGCAAGGTCAGCGAGGATGCGAGGGTTCAACGTCCTCTACCCCATCGGTATCGACAGGAACGGGCTCCCGGTCGAGATAGCGACCGAGCGCAAATACAGGATCCAGATGAGGAAGACCCCCAGGGAAGAGTTCATCGGGCTATGCAAGCACGCTCTTGACGACATCGAGGCGTACATGGTCGACCTCCTGAAGAGGATGGGAGTGTCAGGGGATTTCAGGGAAAAGTATCGCACCGACTCTGAGGAATACAGGACCCTGACTCAGTGGTCGTTCATCGAGCTTTGGGATAAGGGACTCATCCACATCGCGACGAGGCCGAACAACTACTGCACGGACTGCGGGACCACCATCGCAGACGCCGAGATAGAATATGAGGACCTCCCCGCCTACCTTGTCACCAACAGATTCACCGTCAAAGAGACCGGCGAAGAAATCCAGGTCACGACTACGAGGCCGGAGTTGCTGTCCGCGTGCCAGTTGGTGGTCGTAAACCCGAACGACTCGCGGTACAAGCGGATAGTAGGGAAGACGGCTGTGGTCCCGATATACGGGAAGGAGGTGCCGATAAGGACCCACAGGAGCGTCGACATCGAGTTCGGCACCGGGGTCCTGATGGTCTGCAGCTATGGCGACTACAACGACGTCCAGATATTCAGGCAGCTCGGGCTTCAAGAGATTCAGGCGATCGACATGGAAGGGAAGATGACCGCGGTGGCGGGCAAGTACGTCGGGATGACGGTCAAGGACGCCCGCTCCCAGATTATCCAAGACCTGCAGGACGCCAAAATTGCGGTCAAGGTCGAGCAGGTGCAGCACCGGACGCCCCTATGCGAGAGGAGCCACACGCCCATCGAGATAATCCCCATGGAGGAGTTCTATCTCAAGCAGCTCCAGTTCGGTCCTACCCTGAAGAAGCTCGCGAAGCAGGTCAAGTTCCATCCACCGATGCACAGGCAGGTACTTTTCGACTGGATCGACTCGCTGACTACTGACTACCCTATTTCGCGGAGGAGGTACTACGCGACCGAGATTCCCATATGGTATTGCACGAAGTGCGCGACGCCTCATCTGCCGAAAGCAGGAAAGTATTACAGGCCTTGGAAGGACCCCGCCCCGTTCAGGAAGTGTACGAAGTGCGCCAACACGAAGTTCGTCGGCGAGACGCGCACGTTCGACACCTGGATGGACTCGAGCATCTCGGCGCTCTACGTGACAAAGATAACGAAGAACCAGAAGTTCCACAAGGCGACCTACCCGACGACGCTCAGGCTGCAGGGCAAGGACATAGTGAGGACCTGGCTGTATTACTCGCTCCTGCGGTGCTACCTACTAACGGGGAAGGCCCCGTGGAAGGAGGCGTGGGTGGGAGGGCTCGGGCAGGACGCGCAGGGAAGGGCGATGCGCAAGAGCCTCGGCAACTTCATGGACCCGGAGCCGCTGCTCCAAAAGTACGGCACGGACACCTTCCGCTTCTGGGGGGCCGCCGAGGCGAACCTCGGCTACGACTTTAGGCTCTCGGTGGAGAGGGTGGCTGGCGCGGGCAAGTTCCTTACGAAGCTCTGGAACACGGCCCGTTTCATCGCCTACTTCCCT
>JAPCJM010000006.1 GCA_027886945.1 Nitrososphaerota archaeon | reverse complement strand
CTTCACCACCTCAACGTGGAAAGGAGACCTATCAGCCGCGCTTTTCCACTGGCCCTTCTTTACGGCGTAGCAGGGGACAATGTTGACCCTGACGCCGTCCACGGTCGCCTCGGTGTAAGGGTGTTGGGCGAACTTCTTCCCGCGAGGGTATCCACGAGTGGCAAGGGTGCCAATCTCCAGTCCGATCCTTTCGAATTCCTCTCCGGGAGTCGAGGGGTCAATCTTGACGAAGATGTCCAGGTCGTTGTTGCCCTGTAGCCACGTCCCCTTTGCGAAAGAGCCTCCGAGGAGTACGCCTCGGGCCTCCGGAAATCTTTTGGCTGCTTTCCTGGTCTTTGTGAGGAGTACTCTTGCAAGGGCGGCTGTCTTCGCGGTTTCCGAAGGCGAGGGGGCCACAAGTCCTTGTTCCTTCGCCATGACGAGGGAGAGTCTGTTCAAGCCAGAGGATAATCTCCCAGGTCGTTGTATACGGGGCCGCCGGGGGAAAGGACGCTCGACTTGAGTTTAAGGTGGGACAATCTCACTACCCCGAATGGCCTGTCTGAATTGTCCCGCAGAAATTGTTCCAATTGATGAAAGTTACGCCCCGACCTGACTCTCCCCAAGGTGACGTGGGCGCGGAATGGCCTCTCGTCCCGTTCGCCAATTCCTTCGAGCGAGTCGATTACCTGCTGGGCGACTGGCGCAACAAGCGCTTCGTGATCGCGCGAGACTCCGGCCCAGACTACCCTGGCCCTCGAGGGATTAGGGAATGCACCGGCCCCTCTGACTTCCACGTCGACCCCTTCCAGATGCAGATTCCCAAGCTTTGAGCCGACCTCGGCAGCCTGCGATTCGCTGATTTCACCCAAGAATTTCACCGTGAAATGCAGGTTCTGCCTTTCCACAAGTTTGATGTCGGCGCCGGTGGCTCTCAGTTCTTCCTCAAACTTGACGAGAGAGTCCAGAGCGGGGTTTGAAATCTCCAATGCGACGAAGGCGCGCAACGACATTCAGCCGAGACTAGTTGCTTTAAATTCGCTCTCGGGTCGGCCCGGGGGTCAATAGTTTGCTCCGCATAGTCGCGATCACCGGGATGCCAGGAGCAGGCAAGTCAACGGCAGCCCAGGCCCTCGTGCAGAAGGGATGGAAGAAAGTGGTCATGGGCGACGTGATTCGCAGCGAGACTAATAGGAGGGGTCTCGAGCCAGATGCGAAGAACACCGGCGATGTCATGAAACTCCTCAGAAAAGAGTACGGAGACGCGGCGGTCGCCGACCTTTGTCTGAAGGAGATAGAGAAGACGGGCGCCAAGAAGGTCGTGGTAGATGGAATAAGATCCACGGCGGAGGTCGACGAGTTCAGGAAGAAAGCAGATGTTTTGCTAGTCGCAGTTCATGCTTCCCCGGCGAGGCGGTTCGAGCTGCTGAAGGACAGAGGGAGGGAGGATGACCCGCTGACCTTCGACATGTTTGTTCAGAGGGATAGGAGGGAACTGGGGGTTGGGATAGCAGAGTCGATAGCTCTCGCGGACGAGACAATCTCCAACCAGCACACGACTCCGGACAGGCTGGCGGCAGAGATGGCAGATGTGGTCGAGCACTGGAAAAATGTCTCAAACTAATTTCAGGGCGAAGACCATCCTGAAAGCGAAAATCTCCCCTTCGGAGGACCCGGACAAGGTAGTTGGCGCCCTTGAGAAGATACTCGGGCAGTCAACCGGAGATGTATCATTGAGGTCTAGCGCAGTTAGGACGGTGACCGATGACGCGAAGGTACTACATCGCCTAAGAGACCAGTTGAGGGACAGGCACGTAAGGTCGGCGGCAAGAAGGCGGCTTCTGCTCAATCGAGAAAAGAACTCGACCTCGCTGATGCTCAACAGACAGGCTGCCACGACGGGGGTCTTGGTAGTCTGTGGGAGTCCCGAGGAATCCCCGCTGGGCCCGATCTACTTGACGATCGAATCGGAAAGGCTCGACGACGTCATAGACTGGCTGACTTCCTATTCAGAAGGATAATCGACGTCGAGGGTCATCCCGTCAGCCGCGGCCAAGGTGTTCGGGAAAAATTTGCGCGCCTCCCTCACCAGGACCGATGGGCTCGTGTAGCGAGCACTGAAATGAGTTAGGACCAGCCTCTTGGCTCGGGCCTTGCTCGCCATCTGGGCAGCTTCAACGCATGTGCTGTGCATCCTCTCCAAAGCCTTGTCCTTGTCCTTGGTACTGAAGGTCGAATCGAATATCAGGAGATCGCACCCGGAGAAAAAACGTGCGAGTCTTGGGGACGGGCGGGTGTCGCCTGAGTAACCGATTTTCCTCCCCATCCTTGTTGGGCCGGTTACAAGAGTAGGCTCGATGGTCTTACCATCAACTTTGACAGGCCGGCCCCTCTGGAGCTTGGACCACAGTTTTCCCTCGGGGATTCCGAGTTTCTTCGCTTTTTCGGGATAGAATACGCCCGGTCTTGCTCGCTCTTCGACGACGTAGGCGTAGGCCTCGACGGAATGAAGGGCTCTCGCGGCCCGGACCCTGAAACCTTCGGTGCGCAACAGTGCCCCGGGCTTCGCTTGCGTGAACCTGATTGGGAATGTAAGCCCGATGTGCAGCAGGTCTGATGTGACCTTGAGCCATTTGAGGAGCCTTGGTGGCCCGACAATGTCAAGGGGTTTCCGCCTTTGGGCCATGCTCATTGTCTGGAGAAGTCCAAGAAGTCCCGTCACATGGTCTCCGTGCAGGTGGGTGACAAGGATGGTCATGTCCTTTCCAAGCCCTATCCCGAGCTCCAAGACCTGGCGCTGGACCCCTTCACCACAGTCCATCAGAATTACCTCCCCCTCCCGCTTGAGAGCTATAGCTGGGAGACCCCTGTCCTTGGTTGGGGCGGCGGAACTCGTCCCAAGGAATGTGACTGAAAGCTTGGCCGACCCTATCTCCTCCTCAGGATTGTGATTGTTCTTGTCAGTCGCTTATGAACGTGAAGATTGTGTTCTTCCTCGACCTCCAGCTCCGAGGTGCTGTTGACATCGTTTGTCTGGGGATGCATGAGGACCAGCATCGAGCCTTTCTTCAGGGCGTTCGAAAGTGAGGTGAGGGCCAAGTCTATGATCTCTTGAGTGCCGCGACCGCGAGTGCTTGATGCCCTTCCATAAGGGATGTCAGTGGCGATGGCGTCCACCTGCGTGACGGGCGATATCGCTGAATCCACCCGCATGACTCCCAGCCAGTCTTGACCAAAGTGTTTCATGTTGGCGAGGGAACCTCTCGTCATCTTCTCGGAGAGGTCCAAGGCCAGTACCCGGGCCCCTATGATTGATGCTTCTATAGCTAGACTCCCGGTCCCCGCGAATGGGTCGAGAAAAGACTCATCCTCCTTGCACCTGCTCAGATTTACCAGGGCACGGGAGAGTTTGGGGAAGATCGCAGACGGGTGGAAGAACGGGCGGCTGCGCGGGCGTCGTTGGGACCATCCTTGTTTCATGGCCAATGGAGCTGAGACGGACAAGTATTCCCTTTCCCCGCGGACGAGCGTCAGCTCCCGCTCCGGGCTTTGAAGGTCTACGACGGCGTCGATGCCTCGCAGGTAGTCCTCGGGGTCGGGAGGGGCCATGCCATCGACCAGGTCGAAACATCTGAATCGAATGCGAAGGCCGCGCAGGATGTCGCGTGCTTCCGCTGCGTCCACGAACATTGGACCTACGCGCCTCGCGAAGGCGATACGCGAACCAATGAGGAAAGGGTCGGCGGTCGAGTCGGCTATCAGTACCTTCGGCTCCGGGGCCTCAAAATCCGAGCTGACGTCGTAGGCAAGGAAGAGAGCCTTCGCTTCCGCCATCGGCACGCTGGTCCCTTCGCCCGAGAGTAGAACGAATGCCTTATTCTTCAAGAGTTCTGAGATGGGACGCAAGGGCCTCGGAAACGTCGACCTTGCTGAATTTGCCGGGGACGGTGTTCGTTGATACAATCGAATTCACTGAGGCCTTCTCCATCTTCTGCAGAGCGTCCCCGACGAACAGCCCATGGACACAGATAGCCAGAGTCTTCTTGGCCCCCTGCTTGAGTACAGCTTCCGAGGCCGCCTTGACAGTCCCCCCAGTGCTGATAATGTCGTCTAATATCACGACCTCCTTTCCTTCGACGTCGAGCTTGGCATCCCCCATGCTCACGTCCCCGCTTGTCTTGTCCCTGGTTTTCTTGAGCTGCAAGAACTTGGCTCCGTAGAGCTGCGCGAACGCCTCCGTCCTCTTCGACCCGCCGAAGTCGGGAGAAATAACCACTGGGTCTTTCAGGTCCAGATTCTCTTTGGCGTATTCTACCATATTGGGTATGGCAGAAACGCTGTAGACTGGGAAAGAGAAGAGAGCTAGGCCTTCAGCCGAGTGTATGTCGACCGTGACTAGTCTACGCACCCCGGCGTGACGCATGAGATGAGCCAGGAAGCCAAGCGTGACCCCCTCTCCAGGGAGGAACTCTTTGTCTTGCCTAGCATAGGCGAGGTAGGGGACGACCGCGGTCACCTTTGCACCCTGCTCGCTCAGTTGATGAGAGGCCAACAGAAGCTGGAAGATGTGCTGGTCCACAGGCGGATATGTCGACTGGACAACAAAGACACTCTTGCCGGCGACCTTGTCGCTGGTCGTGAACTTTGATTCCCCATCTGGGAAGACCTTGAACTCGGCGTCAAGAAGGCGAAATCCGAGCTTTTCGGCCAAGGACCGCCCCAGCTCCTCCGAAGCAGGGCCCGCGAGGACCAGCTTTTCGGCCACTTGTCGCTCGTTTCCGCCTCGCCCACGGTCGCTATTTAACAAGTTGCGGGGAAATTCTGATTCGCTTCTTCCGAGGGAAAGCGTTAAGGAGACGAGGAGGGGGAAGGGGAACGAAATCGGTTGGACCAGATCTGCCCCGAGTGCCACGTTGGAATAATGTTGTACGACGCGCCAACAAAGCGATACGGGTGCAAGAATTGTGGAGCATTCCTTACCAGAGACCAGCTTTCAGATGCGAGATTCAAGGCCAAGACTCCTGAAGAGGATGAAAGACGCAAGCGCTCTCGACAACAAGCCGACTATCTTGAATGGTGGCTTAGCGGAAATAAAGAGAAGTAGCTAGTCAACTCTGGAGGCGCGCTCCCCGTTCGGCCGCATAGCGGAGCCTATGCCTGAAGTAGTTATCGAGGACAACCCTGGTGCCGTCCGTGGTCTTCAACCGCTTCGTTTGAGGGGCGCTGAACCACCCCGCGGCCGAAGACTCCTGGTTCAGTCCGAACTTCCCGCCAGTGGGACTGGCAAGGTAGTCGACTAGGATGTAGTGGTATTCGACCCTTGATTTCGCGTCCGTATGAAGGTCGGTCTGCACGTCGAGCAACGCTTCGATTTTCACGGTCAGCCCGGTCTCCTCCAGAATCTCTCTGACAGCTGCATCCTGGACCTTCTCCCCTAGCTCCACGAGACCCCCCGGAAGTGTCCATTTGCCTTGGTTCGGAGGATATCTGCGCCTGACGAGGAGGACCTTCGGGCCGCGGTGAACGACGGCGCCGGCGCCGACAAGCGGTCTGGTCGGATATCTTCTGCGGGCTTTCATTCGGGTCGAAATTGCTCGCACTCGTTTTAAGCGTGCCTCGGGGGCGGCATGACATGGTGAGGGTCGAGATGTTGGCGGTGGGGAAGGAGCTCCTCATCGGCAGGACCCTGAACACTAACGCCCATTGGTTGGGGAAGAGAATGGCCAGGATGGGCTCGATGCTCAAGATGGTCACCACGCTTGACGACGACCTAAGCGAAATTTCCTCAGCCCTGAAGGCCGCTCTCGGGAGGTCCCCTGAGTTCTTGGTTGTCGTTGGGGGACTCGGACCTACTCCGGACGACATGACCCTCGAAGGGGTTGCTGCGGGATTGGGAGTCGGGTTGAGGCAAAGCGGAGCCGCGCTCAGGCTGATCAGAGACCATTATGCAAAGAGAGGGCTAGGAGCAGTCGAGCTAACGCCTGCGAGGAAAAAGATGGCTCGGCTCCCGGTGGGAGCGGAACCTCTCCTCAACGTGGCCGGGACCGCCCCTGGAGTAAGACTGATGGTTAGACGCACGGCAGTCTATTGCCTCCCAGGTGTTCCGGTGGAGATGCGAGACATCTTCCGAAGGTCAGTCGAGCCTGAGATCAAGAAGAAGTTGGGAAAGCTCCATAGAAAGTACCTGACCCTCAAACTCGAGGGCGTGTTCGAGTCTACGTTAGCGCCAATCATCGGGGAGGAACTTCGCCGACACCCGGGGGCGTACATCAAGTCCCACCCGAGGGGGATAAGGGAGGGAGTATCGCGAATCGAGTTGGACATAGCGGTCGTGGGAGAGGACTCCAAGTCGACGGACCGGACCGCTGTGCGCATCGCCAAAGATATGGAGTCCGCCGTTAGAAAGATCGGAGGAACAGTACGGTCGACCGTGGGTGCAGGAGAATAGCAAGGTCATATTTGACTAACTTAGTATTCGTCACAGGCACAGCAGGCGCGGGGAAATCGCTACTAACTGCAGCACTGAAGAATTGGTATGTGAACAGAGGCGAAAATGTCATCGCTGTGAACCTCGACCCGGGCGTGGTGGATCTCCCCTATGACCCTGACGTGGACATCCGAGAAAAAATCCAGCTCCAGGAGGTCATGGAAGACTACGGTCTAGGCCCGAACGGAGCTCTAATTCTTGCTGCGGACCTTGTGGCTACGAAGATCGGTGACCTACAGGAGGAGGTTGATTCCCACAGGGCTGAGAACGTGATTGTAGACACCCCTGGTCAGACGGAGCTCTTCGCGTTCAGGGAAAGCGGGGGGTTCATCGTTAACGAGATGAGAGCCGACTCCAAAATCTTATTGTTCCTCATCGACCCCCTCCTCGCAAGCACGCCCGCGAACTTCCTCTCCCTCGCCTTGCTTTCCGCCTCAGTGGGGCTGAGGCTTAACATACCGAAGATCACCGTCCTTACCAAGCGGGACATCGCCAGGGACGGAGTCAAGAAGATAACCGAATGGAGCAGGGACACGAAGGTGTTCGAGGACGCGCTGGCGGGGACCAAAGACGGAGAGCAGTACTCTTTGTATTCCGAGTTGTTCAGGAGCATAAAGCGGCTCTCCTTTGGAACAGACCTCTACCCAGTTTCTTCGACGACCCTTGACGGGATGATCGCCCTTGTCGGAGAGATGGCCAGGATTGCCAGAGGGGGCGAGGAGTTCACGGAATGAGACCGGCCAGGAAAGATTGGACCACGCGGGCCAGCGCCTCGGGCTTCTCCAAAGGGAGCATGTGCCCAGAGTCCTTTACGAAATATAGCTCCGAGCCCTGGATATTCGCATTCAGGTAGTGCGACCATTTCGGAGGCGTCATCCTGTCCTTGTCTCCGCATACAATCAGTGTCCTAGTGTCGACCCGTTGCAGGTCAGCCCTCGCATCGAAGTTCTGGCACGCGAGATAGTCGTTCAGGAAGACTTCCATATTGGAGATCGAGAGTGAAGCCCGGGCCTCCCTACCCAGGTTGAGGTCCAGCGAATTGAAACTCCGTGGAGTTATGAGCTGCTCCACGGCCCTGAGAGGCTGGCCTCGGAGGCCGTCCAGAATCAAAGGGTCGACCCCAAGCTTTGCCCCTGTGCTGGCAAGAATCAGGCCGCCGAGCTTGCCTGGGTGCGCAAGGGCCAAGGCCAATGCGATTGCGCCGCCCATCGAGTGGCCGCAGACAACTGGTCTTACGATTTCGCGGTCTGCGATGAACTCGGACACTGCCTCGGCGTATTCATCTACCGTTTTGCAAGTTATCTCCCCTGCCGGATGTCCTGGGAGGTCTATCGCGAGAGCCAAAGAGCCTCCCGACAGATAGCTCAGCATCCTCTTCCAGAGCAGGCTGTTCCCTCCGGCGCCATGGACAAAAATCACGGGGCTGGATGCTTCGTGTGATATGGAGTCGAGCACTCGTCCGCGGGCTG
>JAPCJM010000005.1 GCA_027886945.1 Nitrososphaerota archaeon | reverse complement strand
GGCCGCACTTCGGACATTCGATCTTTGTGGTAGGCAGGGAGTTGAGCTTGGCTTCCTTGTCCCCCACGACCTTGATCTGGGGGGTGTTGGAGAGCTCCTCCTCGGTTATCTGCATCACAGTGTTCCCCTCTTTCTTGGAGTAACCACAGTTGTCGCAGACCAAGGTCACCGCGACCTCGCGGGCACCTTTCACTTGCTTCAGCTTAAGTCGGGTCCCGCACTTCGGACAGAATTTCAGCTGGAAGCACCGCCGAGGGCCTTCTTGACGCCGTCGAAGAGCTCTTTGGTGGTCTCCATGGCTCTGTCCACGCTGTTGGCAAACGCCTTCTCGGGGCTTATGCGCTGGGCCCTGACCTTGAGGACGAGCTTCTTGATCAGCGGGTGCGGAGGGAGCGCCCCTGCGAACGTCACACTCTTCTCCTCCAGCAACTCGTGGTGAACGATCTCGGCCAACGAGTAATCTTCCCCTGTAATCTCAACAGTGAGGCCCTTCTCATCTTCACTCGTAGTCTGGACCTGCATTTTGCCTGACCGGCCCTTTGTTTCTAGTTAATATGCCTATGGCTGAATGGGGGTCGTCCCGAAATCCCCGGCTAGTTTTCTCTCCTCGACGTTGCCGCATTCATCGCATTTGACCTTGGTGGCGCTCCCTCGGAGCAGGGGCTTGCCGCAGTTCCCGCAGGAGGCAGCGACCACTCCCATGTCCGGTTCGTCGACGCTCAGGTGGATTATGCCGTTTAGGAGACTGATGACCCGGCACCTTACGACATCCCCACTCTTCACCGGCGTGGTCCTTCTTTGTCCACGGCCGCCTCCGGACAATCCTCTGAGGGAAAGCATCCCAGAGAAGTCCTTGTGGGTCGCCTTCCCGTTCAGGAAGTAGATGTGGACGTTCGCGGAGTTGGCCTGGGCTGTCTCGACCTGCCCAGTCACCCAGTCGTCCACCTTGATAAGTTCAGGCTCCACCGCAGGCTTGACAGAAACTTCACTGTTCACGACATCCTTCTGCACCGACCCCGCCGTCAGCGCCCTGATTTGCCCGGAATCGTCGTAGGTGTGCTTGCCCGGGAGGAACTCCTCAGAGATCGCGAGCTTGTCCCCCGGGAGCGCGATCATTTCCTTTCTCTTCGCATCTTTCATTTCTTGATCAACCCCACGGTAAGCTCGATCCACTTCGCTCTTTGAAGGAATTCCCCGGGCTCCCTTCCTTCCATGAGCGCCACGAGAGCGTCGGCCTGGGGGATCGACAGGACGGGCCTGTCGAAGGTGAACCCATCTATCGATATCCTGGGGCACGCCGTCTGGATGAACGCATCGATCTCTCTGTGCGGTGCGAGCCGCTCCGCCGTGATGTCCCTGATCGCCAGCTGGATCACCTTCCTCCCGTTCATTTCAAGCCTCTTCGTTATCCACCTGCTCCTGCCAAGCATCTTCTGGCCCTCCTTCATCCCCGTAATGACACCGAAGGTCCGGGCGTCGAGGGCCTTGTAGACCCCGAGCACCGACCTCTTCCACCTCTCGTCGGCCGCCTCCTTCATGTCAGTCACTTCATTCATGTACGGGTCCAGCATGAAGGTAGGCTTCCCCGTCGCCAGCGCCAAACCCACTGCATGGAACTCGCTTTCTCCAAGCAGCGCGAACGCATCGACCTGTTCACGGATGGGATAGGCGGTCGAAAAATCGCACCCGAAGACCTGCCCTTCCAGCATCAGGTTGTTCCCCCTCCCCACCAAGACCGTGAAGCCTCTGGCCTCCAGATTTTCCTTGACCGGACGAAGCTCGTGCAAGTGCTGGCTGAAGGTCGCAAGCCCGAGTCTCTTGTAGGGCGCCAGGGTGCGCGCTGCAATTTCAGTCACTTCGTCGAATTTGACATCGTCGACGGCGTCGATCAGATGAGTGAAGTCTCCCACCTCTTGCACTGCCGCGTTGTGGCCGATGTGCAGAGCGAGGTCTGCCTGAAGTTTCTCTACGTCATCGTCGACAGTGTCGCAGATACCGAAACAGCTGTCCCCCGAAAGTATGCAGGTGACTCCGTACTTCTCCTTGACCCTCACCATCAAATCCTTGGTCTGCCTGAGGAGACCTCCGGGAGCGTTCACGAGCACCACCGAAGGTCGCTTCGCTTCAATCAAGGCGAAGACCTTGGCTTCGTCGATTCTGATGGTCATGCGGACATCGGCTTCTCGAGTTTGATTGTCACGAGGTGCGTCTTCATGGGGAGCTTGGTCGACGCAGCCTTCATGGCCTCCTTCCCCTTCTCGAAGTTCTCAGCCTTCAGGCTCAGCTCGATGACCGTGTCCCCGATGTCGACCCTCGCCGCCACCCCGATGGGCTTGCCGAAGGCCTTGCGCATTCCCTCCTGGAGCCTGTCTGCGCCGGCCGTGGCGATCATCTTGTTCTCTCTTAACACAACGTGAGGGTACGTAACTACCTTGAGGAAGAAGTTCTCCTCGCCAACCAGGACCACCTTCTTGCTCGCGGCCACTCTCGCAGCTTCGAGGGCGTTGCTTCTGATCTGGACCTTCCCTTCAGAAATCAGCTTGAACAGGTAATCGTAGTCGGGCTTGCTCTTGCCCGTGGTGAAGCGTGCTACCTTTGGGTTGGGCGCTCCAGGGGCAAACTTCTTGCTGTAGAATTGCCCTTTCCACTGGCGGTAGTTCTTGCCGTGAACGTCCCATCACCCTTGAGAGGTCGCGCTTCGGCACCCCTAATTAAGCTTCAACACTTTTGGATTCATGACGCGTCTTTGACGTCAAAGAAATCTCCCGGTAGAACCGTCCACGTTTTCTCAATGGGATTTCCCACCGACGGCAATTCACTTTCACCCACGTCAGTTCAATTGCAAACCAAAAGAAAAACCCATGACCCTAATAGCATCAGTTTGGAGTAGACCTCTCTGAAAGTGAGTCACTAGATGCCTTTCATCCTCCCCTCCTCTTTGCTGCAGACCGACGAGGTTGCCCTCGTCCTCGCATTCGGAAAGCTGTCTGTTCTCGAGGCGTGCAGCGTCCTGGGAAGGTCGGTTCAGCGGGCCGAAGCCCCGACGGAGAGGGTCTCCGTTCTGCACGTCGACCATCTACCTCGCGACCGCATCACCGAACTTTCAGGCGTTCACAAAATCGCCCCCGTCACCGCCAAGGTTGATTCTTCGTCAGGGCCCCTGGACGAGCTTGTCGGCCTGATGGCCACTCATCTGGAGGAGAAATCCAACTTCTCCGTGAGCGGGTACGATATCGGAGAAGACGACTACGAGGACCTGGTAAGGTCGATCCTGGACGGCCTCCGCGAGGCGGGGCTCAGGAAGGTCCGCCTCCTCAGACCCAAGGGCAACGAGTTGCTCTCGGAAAGTGTTTTGTCGAGGGAGGCCTTCGACGTGGTGGCCTTCCCCTACCACGAGGGGTTCGGACTCGGCCCGACCGTATGGGTCCCTGATTCTGCCACAATGCGGCAGCGAGGAACACGCAAGCCAATCCCTCACTCTGACATCGCAATGTCTCCGCGCCTCGCCCGAACCTTGGTGAACCTGGCAGGCCTCAGACCCGGTCAGACAATCCTCGACCCATTCTGCGGCACAGGAACGATTCTGATAGAAGCCTACGCCAAATCCCTGCGCTGCCTCGGCCTTGATTCCAGGGCGAGCAGGGTCCAGGAGACGAGGGAGAACCTAAGGTGGTCCGGCGGAGGGACCAACGACAAGGGGTACGACATCAGAAAAGGAGATGCCAGGGAATTATCTCGAATACTCCGAGGCACGAAGGTTGACGCCGTGGCGACGGAGCCGCTCCTCCTCCCAAGGCTCGACGCGAGACCGAAAACCCAGACCGCTAGGGCCATGATCGAGGAATCCGCGGGCATCTACAACGATGCCCTAGGGTCGATGGCGGAGTCGATTCATTCCGAAGGGAGGATCGTCGTCGTCGTTCCCGTGATTCAGACAATGGATGGTGACGAGGTCACCATCACCCTCGATGGCAGAAGGGTCGGCCTCAGGCTCTACCAGCCTGGGCCTGTCGGGTTCGAGTATCCTGTCAGACTCTCGTTCGAGAGTACCCGCTGGGTAAGGCGCGGGGTCTATGTCTTCGAACCCCGCTCCTGAGAGGTGTCCATCGTGGCGACTGCCTTCCTGAACACGCCTGTCAGCAGGTTGAGCTGCGCGTCTGTCATGGAGGAGGTCGCGGCTACCCTCTTGCCGGCATCGAAGAGGTTCCGAATCTTGTGCGGGGGTACCCTCGAAGCCTTCGCGAGTTCATAGAAACTCTTCGCGAAGATCTCCCGTGCCTGGCGGCCCTGCTCCATGCGATGGCCATCGCCCCTACGCGAAGCCATGTACAGGATTATTGCTGCGGCATGCCCGACGTTCAGGGCCTTGTAGCCTGGGGCAGTCTCTATTGTAGTCGTGACATCACACATTCTGATTTCCTTATTCGTGAGCCCGGTGGTATCCCTTCCGAAGACCAAGGAAGAAGTCTTCGCAGAAGAAAGGATTTCGTGCAGCCGGTCAGGCCGCACCGTCCTACGGATCACATTGGACTTCTTGGTTGCCTTCACTGCTGTAGTGGCCACCAGAAGCTCGTTTTCTTCTCTCACCTTTTCGAATGTGGTAACCACCGCGTTGTCGAGGACCGCGGAGGCGTGCGATGCATAGACGGCAGCCACCGAAATGTCGACCGCGGGTTGTACCAGGTACAGCTTCTCGGCCCCGAAATTGCTTACCAGCCTGGCGAGATGGCCGACGTTGACTGGGCCCTTTGGTTGGACCAGTGTGACTGAGACTCCGCGAGGTAACACACGTGTCCTTCATCGACGGATGATAAAGCCCTCACGGCGGACCTGGCGCGGCGCAGAGCTCATGGACCTCTTCGGGAGTCAGCGAGTAGACTCTTTTCCGGCCGTGGCCTCCTGCCCCTTCCATCCCCAGTTCGGTCAGAGCAGAGTCCACTTGTCTCCGCCTCAGTGAGAAAATCCGAATAACATTCGCTGCCTCTGCCTCGGAAACTGGAAGCTTCGGTGTGAACGAGACGATGACCGAGTTGACCCTGGGCTGAGGGGAGAACGACTTCCTATTCATTCTCTCCTGCACTCTGATGTTGAACGCGATCTGCGCCAGAGCTGAGATTCCTCGGTAGTCTCTTGCGCCGGGATGCGCCGTTATCTTCCTGACGAAATCTTCTTGCAGCACGACGATGGCCCTTTCGAAGTCGGCCCCGCAAAGCCACTCGATGAACCTCGCCGACTCTGAGTAGGGGAGACTAGATACAAGGACGTCGAAGCTCGGTCTTTGTTTGAACGCGTCGCCCAGGTGAATCTGGGCGTCTGATACCCTGGCCGAAGCTATGGTCTCGTCATAGTTGCGCCTATCCACTTCGTACCCCTCAAACCCGGCCCCGAGGCCAGCCAGTTCCCTGGTCAGCGCTCCCTTACCCGTGCCGATCTCCAGGACTCTTTCAGAGGGCTTGATCTGGGCGAGCTCAACGATTCTGCTGATGACTTCCGGGTCGACGAGGTAGTGCTGCCCGAGGCTTCGCCTTTTCATTTACTTCTTTACGAAGATGCTGACCCTGGAGTCGCCCGAAAGCTCCTCGATGATTCTCTTGGCAATCATCTTGGCCGGTTCGCGCAGCCCCACCCTCTTCTGCACGTCGTCGAAGCTATTGAAGGGCTGCTTCTCTCGCATGTCCACTATCTCCTTCATGAAGGTCTTCCCGATTCCTGGGATCAGTTCGAGGCCGTGCAGCCTCGGCGTCAGCGGCTGCAGGTCGTTGAAATAAGCTACGTACTTCGCTTCGTTCTCCTTCACAAGTTTCTCCACGACCGTCGGTAGGGAACTCTTCGCCTCGGGCGTGAGCTCTTCATACGTGAGCTTCCCCAGGACGCTGATTATCTTCTCTCGCCCCTCCTTGCCGATTTTCACCTTCTCCCCAATTTCGAAGTCCTGGTTCTCCATGCCGAGCAGCTCCAGCAGGGTCAGCCTGTCCTCCCCGATCGCCTGGACCATGGGTCCTTCCCTGCCCTTGATCACAACGGACTTCCCCCTGGGCAGGAAGTCCAGCACATAGGCAGACTCTTCATACTTCTTGTCAGCTGGCATCATTTCCCGGAATTGGCACCTCTTGGGACTGGCCTAGTTTGAATGGGGCCTCTCGGTGCGGAAAAGAATCGCGAGTCGCATCTGTATGCTCCCTGTTTCCCCAGTGGAGTTTGGTGCTGCCTTGTTATTTAATGCTACGTTGTTTCAGTTCTTTGAATGGAGTATTTTCAGTATCTTCTCGAGCGTCTCAGTGGAAAGCAGCTTCCTCCACCCGGAAGTGAAAGTCCTAAGTTCTTCGATTGACTTTGGCATTATGTTCACCAGCTCGACAGATTCTTCTTCGCTAAGGCCACACTCTGTCTCCAGTTCCTTGCGGAGCTTTTTGGCGCTGTCCGATGGGGCCTTCGAAAACTTGGTCGTGTAGTCGAGGGTCCGTTTCTGGATCTGGTCCGCCTTCTCCAAATCGATTTTCTGCAGGATCTGGTTTGCTTCGGCTATGGTAAGCAGCTTCTTGTCAGCCTTCTCCGACATCAGCTCCCCTCCATGCGGACGATGTGTTCCTTCCTCGCAATCACTGTCTTGACCTTGTCCCCAACATTCACATCGACTGTGACCGCCCTCCTCCCCACCTCGGTCACGACGCCGACGAGCCCGTTGAACCTCCTGTGGGGCATCCCCTTGACCTGAGCCGGGTCTATCTTGATGACAACTTTGTCGTTCGGCGAATATTCTACTAGCAGGCTGCTCAGCCCCTTCTTGGTCGACGACCTCAGAAGGGACCTAGTCCTTCTTCTGAATCCGTGTGATTTCGGCAAATTCGAATTTCCCCGTTTCCTTTACTCCGCAGATGTCAAAACTGCGGCAGACGACTTCAGTTTTTAAGACTTCCGACACCGACGGTGAAACGAGCTCGCCGCTGACGAACCTCTTGACTGGTAGGCCTCCGTCAAGCTCTGCGTCGACGAAAAGCGTCTTCCCTCTTGCTGTGGCCGACGCCCTGTAGACCGTCTTCATCGTCGGTCTGTTGTGGGGCCTCTCGAACCGGACCTCCGTCCTCCGGAACGCGGTCCGCAGTTCCGCCAGGCTCTCTGCGCTCACTTTGGAGGCGGCGGTCCCCCTGATCTTGGTCGAGAACTTGAACGATGGGAGTCGGATGGGCTTCGCCGGGAGCATCCTCCCGGAAGAAACAGTGACCGTCCCTCCCCTGAACCTGACCCCGAACGCCCTCGGGAACCTCCTCTTCCTGGGGCTCTTGACGTCCGCGACGAAAGGCCGCCCCGGGGAGCAGACCACGCTCTCTCTGTCTTCGCTTCCGAGCCAGGAGAAGGTCATCTTGTCGCTCCCGCTGAAGCTGGCAAGTTTCCTTCGCAGGAGTCCCTCGACGCTAGGTTTCAGTTCGAAGCCTGTGTTGCGGCACTTCTTGCACCCACCCCCGCCGCAGTCATTGCAGAGCTCCCGCCGCTGCGAAACGCCTGCCGGCTTGGTGTACCTTCCATAGTAGAAGAGCGGCCTGGATGTACCCGAGACTTTCCCGGCCGCGAAATCCACCAGGAGGGCAAGGTCGGGCCTCTGCCTATCGACGCTCCTGCCCAGGGCCTTGGATACTTCCCCTGCGACGAGCCTGGCAGCCTGCGTCTTGATCGTCTCGTTCCCCTTCAGCTTCAGGTTAGACCTCAATTCATCCTCTCTTTCCTGGACCCCCTCGGGGACCGAGACACCCACTGAGAACGTGCGGAATTCATACCGCTTCGCTGTCTTGGCGGCCGCCCTCGCCATCCGGCTGACCTTATCCATCATCCCGGCGCATATGAAACACTCCCTCCCGGTTACGACCTCGAACCCCAGGGCCCCGCCCCCCTGCCTTTCCGAGCACAGCTGGCAGAGCCTGTAGCCCTGCAACCTCTACGGCACCCTACTGGTCGCCCATCCGCCGCATCATCTGTCTGAGTTCGCGGCCCTTGCTTGTCTTGACGAGGGTCTTCATCTGCTTGTACCTAGTCAGGAGCTCTCGCACGTCCTTCTCGCTCCGGCCTGAGCCCCTCGCTATCCGCTTGAGTTTGGAGGCGTTGATGCTCTCGGGGTTCGTCTTTTCGTCCTCGGTCATCGACTGGATGATCGACTTGTAGACCTTCACTCTGCCTTCAGCCTTGTCCAGTTCTTTGACGTCGACCTGCCCGGAGAAGCCGGGGATGTGGTCAAGGACCTTCTTCAGCGACCCGAACTTCTTCATCTGCTCGAACTGGGCAAGCAGGTCGTTCATGGTCATCTTCCCGCTCATCAACCTCTGGGTCATTTTCTCGTCGACGATGACTTCGGCGTCCTTGACCAAGTCCATGAGGGCCTTCAGGTCCCCCATGCCCAGGAGCCGGCCGACGAACCTGGTCGGGACGAACTCCTCCAGGTCGTCTATCCTCTCCCCGGTCCCGATGAAGAAGATCTTGGCCCCGGTGGCGGCCGACGCAGCCAGGGCGCCGCCCCCCTTGGCCGCCCCGTCCAACTTGGTGACTATGATCCCTCCCACTGGCGCCGCCTGGTGGAACGCCAGCGCCTGGTTGTAGCACTGCTGGCCTATGGTCCCGTCGATCACGAGCACAGTAGCGTCTGGCTTAACAGCCCCCACCATTTCTTTCATCTCCTGCAGGAGCCCCTTCTCCTCCTTGTGCCT
>JAPCJM010000048.1 GCA_027886945.1 Nitrososphaerota archaeon | reverse complement strand
CGTGAAGTTCGGGCAACTCTTTCCCAAGAAGCCCATCATAGGGATGATTCACATGCCCCCGCTGCCTGGGGCCCCGAACAACAAACTGTCGATGAAGCAGCTGAACGACTTCGCGCTCTCCGAAGCAGCCAAGCTGGAACGAGCCGGCCTCGATGCGTGCATCGTGGAGAATGTAGGGGACACTCCGCTGTTCAAGGAAAACCTCCCTCCCTACACCGTCGCCGCGATGGCCACTATCACCAAAGCCGTAGTTGACCACACGAAGATGAAAGTCGGGGTCAACATGCTTCGCAATGCCTGCGAGGAGGCCCTCTCTGTCGCCCATGTCGCCGGCGCCCACTTCATCCGATGCAACGTGCTCATCGGTGCGTATGCCACCGACCAGGGGATAATCGAGGGATGCGCCGCAAGAGTGGCGCGGCTGAAGAAGGAACTGAACTCGCAAGTGCTTGTATTCGGAGACGTGCACGTCAAACACGCCTACCCGATCTTTAACGTTGAGATAGAATACGCAGCTCAGGACCTAGCCGAGAGAGGAGGCGCTGACGCTGTGATAGTATCAGGCCCCCGAAGTCCTGTCCCTCCACCATTCGAGCGGGTAAAGAAGGTGAAGGACGCAATCGAAAAACCTGTCCTGATCGGGAGCGGCATCAGCCTGGCCAACGTCAAGCAGTTCTACGCCAAGTCCGACGGGATAATCATCGGCGAACCAGACTTCAAGGTCGGCGGGGTCTGGGGAGGACCCAGCGACGAGAAAGCATATGCCAAAGCCGTCAGGGTGTGCCGACCTTGAGCAGTCTGGTCAGGTTCCCATTGTGGTGGATGTTGATGGGAAGGCTGGCCTCCTACATTCGGCAGATTGCGTCAGAGCCAAGCGGCGCCTCGGCTTCTATGGTCCTCGACCCCTCGTTCAAGCGCATGATGGTCTACGTTTTCGTCGGTACACGCGGGGGTCAGAACAGGGCCCGGATCGTGGAGCTCATCCGGACCGAGCCTGCCAACCCAAACAAGATTTCGGAGAAACTTGGACTCGACTACAAGACCGTCCAGCATCACATCAAGCTTCTCGAGGAGAACGGTGTGATAATAGCTAGCTCCAAGGGGACCTACGGTGCGGTCTATTTCCTGACTCCTTACTTCGAAAAGTTCTTCGATTCCGTAAAATCGATGTGGGCAAGATTTGGGCAAAGTTAGATATAGCCAAAGGGGGCGAAAATTCTAGATGACGTTCGACATCTTCTGGATGAACGTGGCCGCCATATTCGCGTTTCTCAACGTTGCTTTAGTGGTTCTTCTTGTTGCCTTCTACTTCCAGAGCTGGCGGAGGGTCCGCTCATCTCTCAGTCTGTCGCTGATGAGCTTCGCCCTCTTCTTTCTGATCCAGAACGGAGTAATCATAGTCTTCTGGTACGTGCTGTACGGCCTCGTCCCTTCAGCCCAGGCGATCGTCGTGGCCGCCGCGCCTTATCTCGTCGCCATCAACGCGCTGGAGTCACTGGCCCTCGCCAACCTCGTCAGGGT
>JAPCJM010000047.1 GCA_027886945.1 Nitrososphaerota archaeon | reverse complement strand
GTCTACATAGAGAGCCCGACCAACCCAACCTTGAAGCTCGTCGACATAGCCAAGGCCGCCAACCTCGCCCACGAGAACGGGGCAGTGCTCCTGATTGACAACACCTTCGCTTCCCCCATCAACCAGAACCCGATCAAGCTGGGAGCCGACGTCGTCGTGCACAGCGCGACAAAGTATCTGAACGGTCACGCCGACCTGATCGCCGGGGCCGCTGTGGCCAGCAAGAAGAACGCGCACAAGATCAAAATGCTCAGAAGGGAACTTGGAGGGACGCTCGACCCCCTGCCTGCGTGGCTGGTGCTGAGAGGGATGAAGACGATGGCAGTCCGCGTAAGGCAGCAGAATAGCAATGCCATGGCCCTGGCCGAATTCCTCTCAACGCACAGGAAGGTCTCAGTTGTCCACTACCCGGGCCTGAAGTCTCATCCTCAGCACTCCTTGGCGAAAAAACAAATGAAGGGTTTCGGAGGGATGCTGAGTTTCGAAGTCAAGGGCTCGACGAAGGACGCGATGAGGTTCACGGAATCTCTGAAAGTTGCGACCCTGGCCCCAAGCCTGGGCGGAGTCGAGACACTCGTCGCACAGCCCTTCAACATGACCCACACCCAGATGTCAGCGAAGGAAAGGGCGAGGACCGGGATTCTCGAAACACTCGTGAGAGTATCGGTGGGAATCGAAGACGAGGAGGACCTGGTCAGTGACTTTCGGCGAGCACTCGCGGTTGTATGATCGCCGGTTCTAGCCAGTCGTCTACTGTCGCTGCTTTTCCGAGGCTCTCCCGGCCGTATCTGATCAGAGGCTTGGTGAGATGCCTGTTCGCACGCGGAGATGAGATGTAGGTCCCTTTGGGGAGGTGGGCCCTTCCCTGCCCCGACGAAATGAACTCAAGCTTCTCCAAATTGAGGATCTTAGGGTGCAGCGAAGTCCCTCTCCTCACCCCGCCAAAGGCTCTGACCACGTCTCCGGGGCGAAGGAGCTTTGCTGTCCTACGTAGGTCTCCGGTCGGCTCGTATGCTGCCGCGAGGTGTCTTCGCCCTTTGGTTTCGATGGCGACGTAGACGTGACCACCGGCTCCAACCTGGACTTCCTTGACAATTCCTTGAATCCACCCGGAGAAGTAAACCTTCCAGTTCTGCTCGACCTGCAGGTGAGCGTCAGTGTGCTGATTTGAGACGTAGACCATGCGGCCGTCGATGCGCTCGTCATACGAAAGCATGTTGAAGGCTTTGATTACGGCGCCTGGTGAATCCCCTCTTACGCCCACGAAGACCGGGTCTGGGCCGTGAGGAGCAATCAGTACCTTCCGTTTTTGGTAATCATAGTTGTTGAAAGTGTGAGGGAACATCTTGGAATCCGTGTTCCTGACGGACGAAGAATCAATGGCGCGCTGCGTGTCCCAGAATTCCCTACGGCGGTAGGCAATTAACTCGTACGTGTGGTCGAAACGTTCGTCGAAGCCGAGGGCGCTGGCCGCACCGACCAGTCCCATTCCGTTTCCCAGCTCCAACGTCCTCGTCCCTAGCTCTAGGAGGATTCGTCTCACTTTGTGCGGGCTAACTACTCCTGTCAGAGCTTCGAGATACAACGACTCGAACTGATTTGCCTTGGAGGAGTCTTCGAGGAAGACCATGCCTGAGTTGGCTCCACCGTCGACATCGGAAAGTTCCGCAACCTTGGCGGCGAGCCTTTCGAATGCAATCTCGGGATTGGAAGTCTCGATTTGAAGGCAGACGGCCGCGTTGCCTCGAGTCTTGAACGGGATGTTCGGGTTGAGCCTCACCAACCTGGGGTATGCAATCACTTTGACGTCGGGGCGCAGGTCTGTCGCTATGCGATACGCAAGATAGGTTGTGCAGTACCCACGGGAAGAATCAGTGTCGTCGATGCCTACTAGGCAGTGCATGATATCATCTGCAGGCAATGACATTTATTTTAACGTGGGAGGAAACGTCCGGCTACGCTTCGACGACTATCATGGTGAGTGTGCTCCTCACCTT
>JAPCJM010000046.1 GCA_027886945.1 Nitrososphaerota archaeon | reverse complement strand
TTGCTTCGCCACGAATATCCAGTCGAAGTCGTACCGGGCGGTAGACAGTCGCCCCAGAAGGTAGTCCTAGTTGGGCGGCTCTGCGACCCCCTCGACGTGTTCCCGACTTCGAGCAGGTCGAAGCTTGGGGGAGCCGAGGCGGGGAAACTCGTAATGTTCAGAGATGTAGGAGCTTATACTATCGTGATGAACATGCCCTTCCACAGCCAGCCCAGGCCATACGTGTTGATGAGGAACGGACAAGGGTCGGTCGTTGTGGCGAGGAAGAAGCAGGACGTCGACCACCTCTTCGCAGATGAAGGCGGAGACTGCCTCCCCAACTAGGAAACCAAGACAGGGGCGCCCCGCGGGATTGATTCAGAAGAGCCAATAAACCCGCCCGGGAGCAGCCTCTTCGAATTTGACACTGGAAGTCATCATTGGCCCGATGTTCTCGGGCAAGACCTCGGAGCTCATTCGCCTGGTGGAGAGGGAGGTGTACGCCAAGAGGAAGGGCGCGATTTTCAAAATCGCCTTCGACAAGCGCTACAGCGCGAGGGAAGTGGTCACGCACAACGGGCTCAGGTACGACGCCTATACGGTAGCCTCGTCGGATGAAGGTCTGAGGAAGATCGTAGAAGTAACAAGTTCCGATGGCCTGGATGCAATAGGGGTCGACGAAGTGAATTTCTTTCCGTCGGCGCTCGTCGGGGTACTTGACAAACTTGCCGACAAGAAGAAAGTGATCGCATGTGGGCTGAACCTGAACTTCAAGGCCGAGCCTTTCCCGACGACCATGGAGCTGGCGGCGAGGGCAGATAGGGTCCGATACCTGAGCGCCGTCTGTGTCGTCTGCGGGCAGGAAGCAACGAGGACGCAGAGGCTGGTAGAAGGAAAGCCCGCTCCGAAGGAATCACCGATCATAGCGGTGGGAGGTAAGGAGATGTACGAGCCGCGATGCAGAAACTGCTTCGCACCTCCTGAATAGGTCCCACCTCCGAACTGTTGATAACGTCCGCGTGTCGCTCCCGTGTGAGGGAGCATCGACAGGTGGCGCTTGAACCGAGGGATGAATCGGGAAGGCCCTACCATGTCAGGCTCAACAAGAAAGACGTAGGAAGAATCGCCCTACTCCCCGGAGACCCGGGGAGAGTGCCAACAATCGCGCGAAGGTTGAAGGAGCCCAAGGCCCTCGAATCCAACCGAGAATACGCAGCCTGGGCAGGTAGAGCAGGTGGAGAGAAGGTCCTCGTACTAAGCACTGGCATTGGAGGACCATCGACGGCGATCGCCGTCGAGGAGCTGGCAAGACTTGGGGTCAGGGTAATGATCAGAGTAGGCACCTGCGGAACAATATCTCCCGATGTCAAGGTCGGGTCGATCATAATCGCGGACGCGGCCGTGAGGATGGACGGGACTAGCTCCCAGTACATCAACCCGGGCTATCCGGCGGCTGCGACCCCCGGAGTGGTCCTTGCGCTCCAAGACACGGCCAAGGCCCTGGGCAAGAAGGCGGTGGTGGGGATCGCCGCGTCGACCGATTCGTTCTACGTCGGCCAAGGCAGAAAATCGTTCGGCGGATATTTCCCGTCGGACAAGTCCCACATGATTGAGGACTTGCAGGCAGCGAAGGTACTTTGTTTCGAGATGGAGGCCGCCACTCTGTTCACTCTTGGGAGGATATTCGGACTAAAGACCGGCGCGCTTTTCGCCGTCGTCGCGAACAGGGCCACCAATGAGTTCAAGGTCGAAGCAGGAGTTGAAGCTGCGATCGAAGTGGCCGTTGAGACGGTCAAACGACTGAAGAAGTACTCCGTCTGACCGCGCCCCTCAAGACTGTGGTCAAGACATCCTTCCCCTTCAAGCTCCCCAGAGAACCGAGACTCGAGTTTCTCTCGGTGAACCTCCTCCCCTCCCCCTTCGAATATCCGGTGATCAGAAGGGGGACGGGGTCAGCAGAGTGCATCTTCAGGGTGCAAGGAGTGGCGTGGTCGCAGGAAACGGCGAGCCTGGCCTCCCCCAGATGCCTGACGGCGACAGAGAAGAAGTCTCTGTCAATCGCTTCGATGCTCTTCTTTTTCCC
>JAPCJM010000045.1 GCA_027886945.1 Nitrososphaerota archaeon | reverse complement strand
TCTACGCCGTCGCGGACGTCGAAGCTTATGCCGACAACGGACTCTCCTTCGAACAGACATCAAAGATAGCGACGAGGAATGTGGCCGACATCTTGGCACTTGGCCTGGACCCGGACAGGGCAGTTGTGTATCTCCAAAGTGAGGAGCTCAAGGTGATGCAATTGGCCACGATATTCTCGAGGGGGGTGACGAACAACATGCTCCGGGCAATCTATGGGGATAGACAAATCGGGCTCTACCTGGCGGCGCTGTTCCAGGTCGGGGACATCCTCATGCCTCAGCTCCAAGAACTTGGGGGTCCTAAGCCAGTCCTTGTCCCAGTCGGGGCCGACCAGGACCCACACATCCGGCTTGCAAGGGATTTGGCCGCCAAATATCATGATGAATACGGCTTCATTCCCCCATCGGCCATCTACCATCGATTGATGCTGGGCTTGGGGGGTTCCGACAAGATGTCCAAACGGTCGGCGGCTTCGCTTCTCACTTTGGACGACACACCGAGAGACGCGAGCCAGAAAATCTCGAACGCCTTCACAGGGGGGAGGGACACAGTCGAAGAACAGCGACGCCTCGGGGCTCGGGCGGACATCTGCCCGGTGTACGACCTTTACAGGTTCCACTTCGCGAAGGACGACGAGCATGTCGAGAGGGTCTATCACGAGTGCACGAAGGGGATACGCCTTTGCGGCGAATGCAAACAGGAAGTCACCGTGCTTGTCAAGGCCTTCCTGGAGAACCACCACAAGAAACGTGACTCTCTGATGAGTGAGGCCAGGGAACTCATGAAGAAAAGCAGGAACTACCTCAATTCCGCAGGGAAGTAGTAGAACGAATTGTCCAACTCCCTCCACCCCATCGAGAGGAAGATCATTTCTTCCCTGATGCCAGTGGGCTCCCTCCCGTTTGGTTCACTTGTCTCCAAGACCTCCCTGAACGAAGACCAGGTCCGACGTGCCCTTCAATGGCTTTCTTCGAAAGGAATGGTTTCGATTGAAGAGAGCAAGCAGAGCAAGCTCGAGGTCGTCAGGACTCCGCCAGAACTAGTCCTGGTCCGCAAGGTCGTCGAGTCGCCTCGCCCGATGACGGTTGACGAACTCAAGGCGCAGTTCGGTTCGTCGGAGGAATTCTCCGCGGCTTTTGGAAGGGCAAGAGCTTCCGGTTGGATCAATCTCGAGGTGGGGCCGCCTTCGCTCGTCAGGGTCGGGGATCCCAGGGCCTCCGAGGCGTTGAATTCGCTCCTCAAGTCTGTCTCGGCCGGCGTCGACGAAAAGGCACTACAGGCAGGACAGGCGGCCCTTGTTGCAGACCTCCTGAAGAGAGGAGTGCTGAGGCGGGTCGAAACCCGAAGCACGTCGGTGAAATTGACAGAGACTGGAAGAGCGTCAGCCTCCACCTCATCAGGCACGGCTGGCACGGATCTCATCGACAGGCTCACCCCGGAAATCTTGGCCTCGGGGGCGTGGAAAGGCAAAAGGCTGCGCCCAATCGACGTTGAAGCAAAGGCCCCCAGGTTCTACCCAGGCAGGAGACACCCTGTCCGGGACTTCATTCAGGAAGTCAGGGAAGCGTACATCTCAATGGGTTTCACCGAACTTCAGGGCGACAGCGTCCACTCCGCTTTCTGGAACTTTGACGCCCTCTTCATCCCGCAGGACCATCCTGGCAGGGACATGCAGGACACGTTCTACCTTGAAGGCCTCTCCGACAACAAGATGAGCAGGACCGGAGCCGTGGCCAACGTAGCTTCAACCCACGAGAATGGTTGGAAGACCGGAAGCCGGGGCTGGGGGTACCGTTGGAGGATCGAGGAAGCAAGACGATTGGTCCTGAGGACACACAACACGGTTCTCTCTGTGAAGGAGCTGTCTGAATCGAAGGAAAAGGAAACGAGGGTCTTCGCCGTGTCAAAGGTTTACAGAAATGAAAACCTCGATTACAAACACTTGGCGGAGTTCTACCAAATGGACGGGATGATGGTGGGTGAGGGCCTGAACGTCAGGCACCTAATGGGATTCTTGACCGAGTTCTACAAGAAACTGGGCATGGCGGATGTTAATCTCTGGCCCACTTACATCCCGTACACCTAACCAAACCTAGAGGTAGTCGGGTACTCGAATAACGACAAAGCTTGTATTGAACTCTCAGG
>JAPCJM010000044.1 GCA_027886945.1 Nitrososphaerota archaeon | reverse complement strand
GCTCCAGTTTCTTTCCGCTCCGCAGATGCCAAACACGAAGTTCGACAGCAGTGCTTGTCCTTTCTCAGTGTGCGAGACCTCTGGATGGAACTGCACGCCGAACTGCGGCTTCCCCGAAAGCCTCACTGCAGCGTAGGGCGAACTCTCGCTCGCCGCGAGGACTTGCAGCGATTCGGGAATCTTCATCGCGGAATCCGAATGGCTCATCCAGCACACGAGGCGGTCAGCTCCGAGCCCCTCGAAAAGCCCCTCGGCCTCAACAACTTTGATGCTCGCCCGGCCGTACTCCCTCTGTCTTGCGGTCCCCACCTCTCCCCCGTGAGCCTTGACCATGAGCTGGTACCCGTAGCAGATTCCGAGCATCGGGATATTCCCATCGAAGATCCTTGGGTCGGCCAAGGGGGCCCCCTCTGATGATACGCTCGCCGGACCACCCGAAAGGATCACTCCTGCGACTCGATTCTCCTCCAACTCCCTGGCCATTGTGTCATGGGGTAAGAGGGCAGAGTATACCCCCAGAGACCTCACTCGCCTGCAGATCAGATGCGCGTACTGGCCCCCGAAGTCAAGTACAGCTATCCCCCCTGCAAGGTCCGACTCCACTCTTCCTACCCCTTGACCTCGATTGAATGCACTCCGAGCTCCCCAATGCCGACAGCGCTCACGGTCCCGAAGTTCGCCTTCCTCCACATTTCGTGAACGCTCTTTGCGCCGGCGTACCCAAACGCCGCCCTGAGCCCGTTCTCCATTCTTGCCAACACCCCATCAGTTTTCCCGACGTACGGGACAAACGCCTCCACCCCCTCGTCGAGGCCCTTCGCAGGGACGCTGTACCTGTCGATGGCGAACCTCACTTTGCGAGCGGCGGCGCTTGCCATCCCCCTGTGGGTCTTGAACTTCTTCCCCTGTCGGACAACGAGTTTGCTTGGCGCTTCATGCGTCCCCGCAAGCATGGACCCGAGCATCACCGTCGAAGCACCTCCCGCGAAGGCTAGAGCCGCGTCTCCCGGACCCCTTATCCCGCCGTCTGCGATCACGGGGATGTCCAATTTCTTCTCTGACAGGGCGCTGGCCACTTCCGCCACCGCGAATAATGTCGGCGCCCCGACCCTCGTGACTTCTGAAGTAATACAAATCGAACCTGACCCTATCCCTGCTCGGAACCCGTCCACCCTAGGAAGCTCTTCGACGATGTCGAACACTGCGTCCCTTGTCCCAACGTTCCCGACGACAAAATCCGAGCTGAGCTCAGGGAGCACCTTCCGCGCGGCCTCGATAATCTTTGATGTGTGGAAATGGGCGACGTCAGCGACGAGGAAGTCAGCGACTCCGTCGAGTGCCATACACCTTTCCCGGTCGAGAGGAGATACTGAAGCGCCTACCAGGGGCCTCCCTTTCTCGTCCTGGCTCATGGCCCTGACCTTGGACGCTTTGACCCTCCTTACTTGCTCAACCTGACTTCGGATTGGCATGTTCCGATGTATTACCCCCGCTCCTCCGAGGCGTGCCATTTCTAGGGCGAGGCTCCACTCCGTTACGGTGTCCATCGGAGAGGAGACCAAAGGGACTTTCAGCATTATCCGCCGAGTAAGCATCGAAGAAAGGTCGATTCCGTTGGGTTCGACCTCGCTCCTTCCCGGAAGGAGAATGAAATCCCTGAAGGTGAAGACATTCTGGGCAGAACTAAGTTTTGCGAGGAAGTTGTTTGACAAGGCTGAGACCTTGCCGAAATCGAGATTTCTTTCAGGTATAATAACGCTCGCCTGGGTCGTGTAAAGTTGACTTTCGTTCGTGCGAAGGGCTCTAGAGCCAATCTCCACAATCGTTAATTAACCTAGAACCGAGTTTTCAAGCTCGAGAATGCCTCCCGACCCTGGTTCGATTTTCGGTGGTCTGCTTGGCGCGTGTATCAGGGACGAATACACCGAGCACGGGAAGCGCGGCATGGCCGAAGAGGTCCTATGCCTAGTCATTGGGGCCTGCACCAGCGTCGCAACTACCTACCTCCTGTCCGTCGTCGGCATTTTCGTCTAAACAATTCAACCAAGCCGTAAAGTAATCCTATCTCCCTCCCATTTACCGACTTTGAAGCAGATATTGACCATCGATACAGCATGGGAAGAAAAATCGTCCTGGTCGCATTCTGGCTCCTAGGCTACACCCTCGGATTCTTCGCCTGGCTCGTCAGGGAACCCGTCGTCAACTTCATCCGTAACTTCGGGGTAAGCGCTGACGTCGCCGGTGCGCTCATCACTGGACTAGCCGGGTCTATGATGATGCTCGTGGGCGTCATCCTCTGGAGCTATCTGTCATCGAACTAAGTCCTCCTAGGGCTTACATTCAGAGCTAAGAGGCGCGGGTTCGACGCGTCTCACGCCGTTTTCTTTTGCCCCCGATAGCCAGGCTGTCCCCCAGAACCCAGGCATCGTAGCCCAAACATTTCGTCAGCCTTGCGCTTTCTTCCTGAACACGTACATGGCCCCATACGGGTTTACTTCTTGGGGGGCGGGCGCTTCCTCGACGAGGTCGAACCCCAGTCTGGAAAAAAGCGTCTTG
>JAPCJM010000043.1 GCA_027886945.1 Nitrososphaerota archaeon | reverse complement strand
TTCGACTTGGGGTAGGCCCCCTCCTGACGCAAAATTGGCTCCTTCCTTTAGCATGGAAAGACCGCCTGTCATCTGCTGAATGCCACCTGGGTAAAATACGATGGCTATAACACCGACGAGGATAACGCCCGCAACTCCAAAAGCGGTCAATCCGGCACCTCCCCTTCGCTTCAAACATTGAATCTGGCTCTGGTCTCAGCCTTAAAGGGAATGAATTTGTGACACCGTTTGGAGTTCCATGCGTCTGACCGTCGCTCCGCTCTGAGAGGCGCTAAAGGTGGTTCGTTTCTTTAGAGGGACGGGAGGGGAGTTTTGTAGAGGCCTTTGACTAGGCTTCTGGAAGAAGGGTCATGTTTCGTCTTCGGGCTGTTATGTTGTTAGGTCTCTTAGTCCGCGCCGCAGCGCGCCAGGCGATCGGAACGCTAGGACTGTGCCTTATTCGTGATTTCGTGTATTTGTTGATGGGTTTGGGCGCTAGGTCTTTGGCGGGGGCTCGACTTCGGGAGGCTTTTTGAAAATGCCCGCTAGGCTGACTCCGGCTTTACGCGCCTCTAAGACTTCCCGACTGTAGGAGTTCTCTTGATGTTGGTTACGAGCAGCCTGAACTGGAGGGTCTTTCCAGCCATCTGGTGCCTGCCGCTCCTTCCGTACGCCTTCTCTGGGGGGATGGTTACCTCCTTGGTCTCGTTGATTTTCATCCCCACGAGCGCCTCCTCGAAGCCCGGGATGACCTGGTGAGCTCCAAGGACGACCTGGAGGGGCTTGTAGTCGCGGGCCGGGCTGAAGAGGCCCGCCTTCTCTGCCTCAGCCTTCATGCTGGTGTCGAAGACCTTCCCTCCCGGGAACTTCCCTAGGTAGTGCACCGAGACGGTGTCTCCGTTCTGGGCTGAAAGGTAGCTCATGGATATCTGGCGATGGCGGCCTCGCGCCACGCCTTTAACGATTTTGCCCGGTGCCTTACCCGCTCAGGCGCCGCGCTTCTCGAACTTCAACGAGACGGAGTTTATGCAGTATCGCAATCCAGTCGGCTCCGGGCCGTCGTCGAAGACGTGACCCAGGTGACTTCCGCAGTTACCACACTCTGCCTCTATCCTGTGCATGTCGTAGCTGTAGTCTTCCATCTCCATGACGTTCTCCTTCTTCGCTGCCTGCCAGAAGCTCGGCCACCCGGTGCCGGACTCGAATTTCGTGGTCGAATCGAAGAGCTCCGCGTCGCAGACCACGCACCTATAGACGCCTTTCTCGTGGTTGTCGTAATATGCTCCGGTGAAGGGCATCTCCGTCCCCCTGTTAACGCACACGTCGACCTGCTCGGGCGTGAGCTTCGACCTCAGCTTAGTGACCTCGTCCTTCTTGAGCATCGTGCAGGAAGTCGACGGAGTATCAGATTAACTCTTCCATTCTCCATTTGAGCGAACGGCTAGCAAGAGGATCGACCTCGAGGAGATTAGGAGAAAGACGCGGGACGAACTCCCGGGCCCTGCGGTCTATAGCTTTCGTGAATGGGGCGAATGGGAGCCTGAACGCGGCGCCGGGTAGGGTCACGCTTTGAGATACTTGCGCAAGACGTCTTCGTTGTTCTCGGCGTGGAAGAAGACCGGGATGTTCTGCGTGGCCGTCGCCTTGAAGCTGGTGATGAGCCAGTCCCCGTTCTGGAACGCGAGCGTCCTGTCCATGAACGCGTCCCCTATCGCGAAAGTGTCCGAGACCAGCTGCCTGTCGTAGGGCCTCGGCATCGTCGAGATGAAGTAGCTGTGGAGCTGCTGGAGGGCGCTGGTGTTCAGGTGGGCGATCCTTTGCGTGCTGACCCAGCAGTAGAGGTTGTATTTCCTCCCGTGCCTCAGGAGCCTCTCGACAGCCCTGCTGGAATCGAAGGCGTTGTCGCCCTTCCTTGCGTCCTGGGGGATGAACTCTTGCGCCTCGTCGACGATGAAGAGGACCTGCGGTGTCAGGCTGAAGCTCCTCTTTCTCCTGCGGAACACCTGGTTGATTACGTCGGCCGTCTGAGCTCTCGCGTCCTCGGCCTCTGGGAGGTTGATCACGAAGACCCTCGGCGAGTCTCCGTCGGTTGAAAGGATCTCGTCGGGGAGGACTTCCCAGGGCGACTTCTCCTCGGTCTTCGTGCCTCCCTCTTCGACGACCCTCCTCAGGCTCTCGAAGGACATCTTCAGCGAACTTGTGTCCCGAAGGGTCGAGAGGAGAGGTTCGACCTGGGCTATCAGCTTGGCGGTGTTGGCGTCGAACCGGCTGTCTGGGGTTAGCCCTTCGCTGGCCATGAAGCTCCTTATCTTCGCGATGACCTGCGGGACGAGGAGCTTCTGCTGGACGGCTCCGTACTTGTCCTCCAAGGTCCCCGTCAGGATCTCGATCAGGCCTCCGTAGCTGCTGAATCGCGCGATTTCTTCCTGCCCGGCCGGGGGGATTTCTGCGAAGACTACCTTGTGGTCCGAGAAGAGGTCTGAGATCTTCGCCTCCAGCTCGTCTCTGAACGGCGCAAGCGACTCGGGGAAGACGTGCCGCTTGAAGTACTCCGTCGCGGGGTTCTTCGCTCCCGCGAACGAGTCGGTGAAGAACACCTTGCT
>JAPCJM010000042.1 GCA_027886945.1 Nitrososphaerota archaeon | reverse complement strand
GTTCCCGAGGCGGACGGTCTCGAGGAACCAAGCGGATGCTGTAGTGGAACCTTTTCCGAAGGGGTAGAACAGAACCTTGCCCTTTACCTCTGAACCCTTGACGTCGCTCCTGACGTCGGTGACATTGCCGGTTGCAGGGTCGACTCCGTGGGCAAATGTGAACGCCTTATTGGATACGACCGCTTCTCCTTCGGCCCGGCCGGGGACCAAACCTCTACCCTTCAACGTGTCTGAGCTCAATTGGTTACCTCTTCGATTATGTCTTCCATTGGGACATATCGCATCTTGATCTCGCCCTCGGACGAAACGATCTCGGCGAGTTTCGCCGAGTTTGTGGCGACGACGTTGAAGCCCAGCCGCTTCAAGGGTGATATTTCTGCGTCGGTGCTTTGGGACAGCCTTGCACCGGAGGCCTCTATGGTGGAGGTAATCCCAGTCCTTCCTGCCATGTCGAAGGCCTGGGACGATGTGTAGGCGTACATCCGCACTCCAGGTCTGAGCATTCTCCCTTCGAGCATTTTTGCCAGCCGGCCCAGCTCGTTGACTGAGAGATGAGGTACCCCGAAGGCGACCAGGTCCGGCCGCTCGGACGTCTGGTTCAGGTCCGTTTCGACCTCGTCCAAGTCCGCCCTTGTTACCTCCACTTCCTCCACTTTGTTGCCCCCGGTCGCCTCCCCAAGCGTCCCCGACCCGGGAGTGATACCAAGATAATGGATCATTGTGATCGGGCCTGCTGCTGCGGCAGCGGCTCCAAGGTGTTTGATGTCGTCGGAAGTCGATTCTTGGGGAAGCCCGATGAGCGCTGGTATGCGCGAGCCTGCTTTTCTACCTATGAAGAACCCCAGGGACCGGTAGTCGAGATCTGAGAGGAGGTCGAGTGCGACCTTGAAAGCAATCCTTGCCGGCCGGTTCTCGTCGTTCAGCATCCCGAACTTCGGGGTCTGACCGAGAATGGCACATGCCACGTCCATCCCTGCAGTGATTTTGTTTGACCTGCACCCTATGACTGAGTTGGCGAAGACCACCGCGCTTGATTCTGCCCAGGCGACCGTTTCGTCGCGTTTAGGGAAGTTGCAGACCTGATATTGGACACAGGTCCAGCATCTGAGCCCCCCGAGACGAGCGTAGGCATCGCAGAGCCTGAATTGCTGCCGGGCGTAGTCTTCGGGGATGCCGAAGGACTTCCAGTTCTGCAGGTCGATGCTCGCAGGGTCGACTGAAGTCGGGACTGCGAACTTGCCCCCTGAGTTGGCGAATCGCTCGAGGACCTCGACTCCCGCGTCGTGGAGGCTACTGTAATGGGCGAGGACATGCGCCGACTTGATGGGGACCAAGGATTCTGCACCCACTGCGTCTCCCACCTTGGTGACGATTTCCATGGCGAACTGTTTTGCCTCCCCCCCTTCGCCGCGGAGCAGCTTCTCCTGAGACGCGTCGAGGTGCAAACGTGCGATTCGGCTCTGGTATCGGTTAAAAAGGAGTTTTTCGCTCTGGACTCGTTGAAGTTCTCTTATTTCCTCCCGACCAAGCTTTCCTTCGGGTTCGGCGCCGTCGAGGGGATCGGGACCGAGGCGAAGGCGCTGGGAGGAAGCAAGGCGCTGATGGTCACTGACAAGGTCATGGTAAAAACAGGCATTGTCCAGAGGGTCTCACAGCATCTCGGCGGACTGGCACTCGAAGTGTTCGACGAAGTCGAGCCTGAACCGAAGATCGAAGTCGCTCAAGCCGTTGCGGACCGAGTTAGGAGGGGGGGATACGACATTGTGATTGGGGTCGGTGGAGGAAGTTCGATGGACATGGCAAAGGTTGCGACTGGCTTTGCGACGAACGAAGGGCCAGCCAAATCTTTTGTCGGGAACGGCCTATTCTCGAAAAAACCTCTTGCGTCCATCATGGTCCCCACCACTGCGGGGACGGGGGCCGAGCTCACCGTGACCTCCATGGTTACAGTCGACGGCCACAAGCAGTGGATCAACAGCCCTCTTTTGCTCCCTTCCGTGGCAGTGGTTGACCCAGACCTTACGATGTCGATGCCCCCCGGAGTGACAGCGGCCACTGGTATGGACGCCCTGTGCCACAACACCGAGTCCTATCTGTCCAATCTAGCGAGCCCGATTACGGACTCGGCAGCTCTGGAAGGGATCAGGTTGATTGTGCAGAATCTGGAGAGGGCCTACGACGTGGGGAGCGACAAAGAGGCGAGGGAGTCGATGAGTCTGGGGGCCCTGCTGGGAGGAATAGCATTGCAGGCCAAGATGGTGTACGGGCATTCCATAGGCTATACGATAGCGACCCGGTTCAAACTCCCCCACGGCGTCTCCTGCGGCCTCCCGCTCCCGTACATACTTTCGAACTACGCGGTGGCATGCGGCCCGAAGATGAAAAAGCTCGGGGAAGCGTTCGGCGTAGGTTCGAGTGACGATCCGGCGGCCATTGGGATGGCTTTGGCCGAGAAGGCAAGAAGCATAGCGTCCCACCTCAAGATTCCCACCACGCTCAAAGAGATCGGGGTCGCAGAAAATGACATTCCTGGGCTGGCAAAAGAATGCATGGGGATGTACCCGAGACCCAACAGCCCCCTCGTCTTCGACGAGAAGAGTATGGATCAACTCTACCATCGGATGTGGGATGGGAATCTGGCCCCTTGACGAGATAAAGTTATACACGGCCAGAGAAGGTCACAGTATG
>JAPCJM010000041.1 GCA_027886945.1 Nitrososphaerota archaeon | reverse complement strand
GTACTGCGTCCTGCCTGTCGGCCAGGGCTCCGACAACGGCAAGGGGGGAAAGGTCGCCATTTGATGGGTCCAATGAAACAGCGAAGAAATATGCCATAGAGGAAGAGCACGCCTCCCTGCCCCCGTCATATCCGAAGTTCCAGGCGTTCATTACTTGGGACTTCCCTGCGTCCACAGTTGGAATCTGATGGTGGTCGATGACCAGGAACCTTCCGCCGAAGGTCGACTCAAGCTCCGCGATCAGGGTGGATGCAAGATCCGTGAAGATGTAGAAATCGTATTTTTCTTCCTCGAGGGCCGTGATCGTCTTTCGGTCTAGGTCCGGGACTGTCCTCAGGGTCACGTTTGCCCCTTTCCGCATGAGCGATGCGAACACGATGGACCCGCTGCAGAGTCCGTCCGCGTCAATATGTGTGACTATGAGAGTCCTTTTGCCTCTCTTCAGAGTCTTCGTAATCTCTGTCGCGATAACCCTGTACCTTGCCAGTAGACCTTCGAGGTCGGCCATGGGCCCACCCTCTCCCGGCTACGCTAGCTGGGCGACCACTGCCGTGTACTTGAAGTCGCCTGGGAGGATGCCTCTCGCCTTGTAGTATTTTGAAAGCCTGTAGATCTTGGCCTCGATAAGCTCCAGGGAGTGCACGTTTTTCCTGTCGCTCTTGTGCGACTGGAGGTGTTTCTGGACCCTGAATGCGCGGTCAATCAAGTCCTGGATGTCCTGAGGAAGCTTAGGGGCTGCCTTCCCTTCCGACAGGATTTCACCTACTGATTTTCCAAGCAAGGTCTTCACAAGTGGGACCCCAAAGTCATCGCGGAGGGTCTGACCGATCCTGCTCGGGGTGACGCCTTCCTTCGCTAGCTTGAGGATTGTGGAACGGGCCTCGTCAGGGGTGGTGGTGACCCAGCCGGGACTGGTCTTGTTTGGGGGCCTCGTCTGATGAGACTTCCCGTGCCTATGAGAGTGAATCCTAGCCATGCCGCAACCTTTCGTGCGAGTCCTAGGCGTTCGGCTGATAAGTGTTGCCAGCCATTCAGTCTCTATGCCACCCTTGCGTATCTCCCGCGTCTCTCGATGCTCTGAAGTTGCTTCTGGACTTGGCGGAACCGGGCCTCCCCAACGACGGTTGAATATCCTTTGTAGAATCCTTCGAGGGCCGCTGATGCGACGCCCGAATGCGCGCCCACCAATGTTTCCTTAGTCAGCCTGATGTCGACTGCGTGGTCTTCCAGCTTGTCCGAGCGCAACGAAAGGCCGAAGTCGATGAAGACAATCCCTCCCCCCCTCCTCACGACGTTGGCAGTTGTAAGGTCGCCGTGCATTATGCCCGACTTGTGCAGCCTAGCAACGTCTCTCCCGAACATGAAAAAGACCTCCGCCAGTTCTTCAGATGAGATCCTCCCGATGACATCCCTCAATCGGTCACCCTTGACAAACTCCATGACCAGTGTCGCCGAAGCCGGGTCGACGTGGTAGAGGGAGGGCGCGTCCACGCCAGCCTCCTTTGCCTGATGAATCATCTCGGCCTCTCGGAGAGTCCTGTGGTGTCTGATGGTCTCATCCAGGATTGGCAACCTGTACTCCAACGGCTTCCTGACTTTGTAGACGACGTCTAGTCCCTGCCATTTCCCTCGCAAGATGTCGGCTTCGGCGCCGCGGTAGATGAGCTTCCCAGACGCGTAGTCAGCTTCGCCAGGGGATTTCAACTGTGTCAAGCCTCCATGACTGTCGGACCCTCGAATCGTCGACGGGGATCTTAATGCCCCGCTCGTGGGAAAGCAACCCCGTCCATGCTATTTGTGCTCCGCAATCCCCGCTGTATTCCAGCGGGGTCAGGTGAACTTTGGACGAATGCCTCTTCGCCATGGCCGTCATCATCGACCCTAGTCTTTTGTTTGCGGCCACGCCTCCCACGATAAGGACCTCATCCTTCGAAGTGAAAGAAAGGCCTCTCTCTGTAACCTCGGTCACCATCGCGAAAGCAGTCTCTTGGATGGAGTACGAAACATCATGGAAGGTTTCACCCCCGTCGAGGAGGGCCTTCGAAGCTGTGAGGAGACCAGAGAAAGAGACGTCGTTGCCTTTCACGGAATAGGGGAGCCTTAGGTAGTTGACCGATTTCGACGCTGCTTCCTCTATTGCTGCCCCACAAGGGGAGGCTAGCCCATGGTGTCGCCCGAACTGGTCAAGGAGCTGGCCGAGGGTCAGGTCCAAGGACTCGCCAAGGATCCTCCACTTTCCTCCGGAGAATGCGATAATCATCGTATGACCCCCCGAAACGAGAAGGACAACCGGATCCTGCGCCCCCGTCAATAGACATCCCAATTCAATGTGGCCCACCGCATGATTGACTGGTACCAGAGGAACACTGAGGGAAAGAGCCAATGTCCTCGCGGCTACAGCCCCGACCCTCAGGCAGGGCCCGAGACCTGGGCCCATGGCGTAGGCCACCGCACTGATCTCGTTTTGTGAAACACCGGAAGCATCCAGCGCTTCAGCAAGGACCCTGGCAGCAGAAGCGAGATGGCTCCGCGACGCTTCGAAAGGGTGGATCCCACTCCCTTCAGGGGGTTTGTATACTGACTTCGAGTTGGAAAGTATCTCGCCCCTTTCCGATACGACCGACGCCGAGAAAGTGTGGGCCGTACTCTCAATGCCCAGAACGTAGCCTCTCATTGCAAGCTACATCTTTCGGGTCTGCCGATAGAGGTCCCCCAGGAGATTGATGTAGGGCTTGACCTCGACGAGGAAGTCGTCGAACTTTCCCCGCTCAAAGGAATCGACGTGTTTGCGCCCGTCCACCACGATCTTGGCTGCCAGGACAATTCCGCCGCTACGTTCCGGCTTCGCCTTGAGCTTAGGGAAGTGGATCAGTGCCCCGTAGCCCACCTTTCTCTTTTCCTTGGTGAAGACGACGTTATAGTACATGCTCAGGGTCTTGGTGAACTGCGCCAGCTGCTTCTTTCTGCTTT
>JAPCJM010000040.1 GCA_027886945.1 Nitrososphaerota archaeon | reverse complement strand
TTATGTCAAAGCGGCCGGTGACCTCTCGGATCAGCCTGACCCCTTCAACCTTCTCAATCTCCTTCAGGACTGTTTCCCTTTGCTTGGGGTCGATGTTGAGCCCTGCCAGGGCCCCCGCCCGCATCCCAAGCCTGTCTTCGTTCACCTGGACGGTGAATCGTTCAATGACGCCCCGCTTCTGGAGCCGCTTTATCCTGCTGTACATCACGGAGAGGTTCACGCCTAGGTCCTTGCTCAGCTTTGGGACCGAGATGGAGGCGTCAGAGTATAGGGAGGATAGTATCTTCATGTCAAGGTCATCCAGCCTCGCCATTCAAGAATCGCCTTGGTGGTCGTCGCCTCCGCGAGATATTTCTACTTTTCAGCCGAATGTCCTGAAGGATTGCGCGAATCTACCCGCTCTTCGCCGAGTCCTCTATCTGCTTGGCGTTGACCTGAAAGGTCTCTTCGGTGATGGTGTTTCCCCTGACGAGTTTCCGCTTCTTCGCCCCTCGCTCCTTGGTCCGATACCCCACACCACGAGTCATGAGAATGTAGTTCTTGCCCCCGCCGAAAGTGTCTCTCCTCATGGGGAAGCCAGCCTTGTCGCTCCCTCCGGTAATCATTATCTTTCCCGAGAGTCCGATCGAGGCTGCATCAAGGACGTCGCCTATCTTCCGGCCGACGAGGGACTGGGCGCTCGCATCCTTCACCTCGTGCGCTTGGGATTTGCCGGTCTTCGGGTCAGAGACGACCAGTTTGAATGCGGGCAATTGAACGCCTGCGAATCTGTGGTGGATATAAACCTAGAAGCCGAATAGGGGGTCAGCCGCTGATTTGATTCGGATTATCTCATCAAGGACTTCATGTTCTTCTGCGGTCAGCGACGCTGACAGCTTCGTCCGGAGGAGTTTCGCTTCGTGGCTTCGCGGCATCGTGTAGATGGTGTCGTTCTCCCTTATCTGCCGTCCGAGCGTTGGCCCGTCAACTGAAATCGCCACCTTGTCTCCCTGCTTCGCCTCGCTCAGGGCCTTTCCCTGATCCTGCACCTGCTCGACTGTCCCCAGCTCTATCCCCTCTGCCGACATTAGTTTCACTTTGGGCCGGAGTCTCCCAGTCACGACCTCGACGCCGAATACTGCGGGGTCGTTGCGCCTGAAGAACATTCCTGGCATTGCCTTCAGTTTGGCGGGCCGAGTGAGGCTCGAAAGTGCTGCTTTTTCGTCCGCATCCCTCTTCGCTGCTGCCCAGTTGACGTAGTTGTCGATGACCTCGTATATGATCCCTGAAACGAAAATCGGGCTGGTTCCGACGTATTCCTTGGCTTCGGGGAGGACTTTCGAATCGAATCCCAAGATCGCTCCCAGGTACGGGTCGTGGTCCCCGACTACCTGAGCGTCGACTATGTCGTTCTTCGAGATTTCCCCTATGTCAGCCTGGCGGACGGGGATGCCCCTCTCTTCAAGCATTCTGAGGAGGGCCTCCAGACCACCTATGCTCCCCGCTTTCACAATTACACCCATATTGTCGGTCTTCACGACTATGCTGGAGAGTTCTTTCTCCATCTCGGCCTTCAACGAGCGGAACTGCTGCTCAGTCTTGAAGGAGGCCACAGACGTGCCCGGTACCACCCCCGCGAGGTCGGCGGAGACAAGCTTCACACCAGCTGCTGCGTAGACCGAATCGACAGATGTGAACTTGTCGCGCGGGTCGCGCATTTCGTCCAGTGGCTTGGGCATGAAGAGCGCCTTGACCTTTGACTTGAAGGCTCCGTCCCTCCTGACGAGACCTATCGAATCGCCAACGCTCAGGGTCCCCTCGGTGAGAATTATGTTTGCGGTCTCTCCAATGCCGACCTCTTCCTGCAACTCAAGGATTATGCCTCGGGCAGCCGTGTCTTTGGAATCCGCCGACTCCAGCTTCCCCTTTAGGAACTGCTGGGCGAGCCCGATCAGCATGGCAAGCATCTCTGGTATCCCTGCGTGGGTGCGGGCGGACAATGGGATGATCGAGACCTGCTGCCGGAAGTCTTTCACGCGATAGTACGCGTCCGACTGGAAGCCTAGGCGGGACAGCCCCCCAACGATGTTGTAAAGTCGTTCTTCGAGTTCGTCGTTCCATTCAGGTGGCTGGTCCTTGAAGAGCTGTTGGAGCGGCCCGTGGCTCCCCTTCTTCCAGCCTTTGATCATGTCAATCTTGTTCATCGCTATGAGATAGGGGACCCTGCGCTGCTTGAGGATGTCGATGCTCTCCAGCGTCTGATTTTCCAACCCCTTCAGGGCGTCAATAACAAGTATGGCGATGTCGGCTGCAGACCCGCCGCGAAGCCGGAGATTCGAGAAGACAGCATGGCCGGGGGTGTCGATCATCAGAAGGCCGGGAATCTGGAGTTCCCCTCCGGCCTTGTCTAGAAGAGGTCCGCAGATCTGCCGAAGCGTTTCCATCGGGAAGAAGCTCGCACCAATTTCCTGGGTAATCCCGCCTACCTCCCGGGCTTGGACTCCGGTCCCTCTCAGGGCGTCTGCTAGGCTTGTCTTCCCGCTATCAACGTGTCCGAGAATTACTACTACCGGCTGCCTCATTCGGTTTTTCTGTTCTGACATTGCTTGTGCAGCTCCTTATGACGCCTTCACGCTCCGGACTTCGTGAAGAAGGCGGCGTGCTCCTTTGTAAAGCTCTCGGCCGAATCAGATGCGTGAATGGTGTTGTCCGTGAGTCCCAACCCGAGGTCCCCCCTAATGGTCCCAGCTGCTGCCTCCCAGCTCTTCGTCGCCCCAACCATCCGCCTCACGGTGGCGACAGCGTCCCTGCCCGAGAGGACCGCGCCTACGACCGGGCCGGAGGTTATGAAAGCTACGAGCTCGCCGAAGAAGGGCTTCTCCTTGTGGACGCTGTAGAACTTCTCGGCCTGAGCCTTGGACATCGATAGCATCTGAAGGCGCTTGATTGTGAACCCCTTTACCTCGAACCTGCCCAGGACTTCCCCTACTAGCCCCCGACGGACCCCGTCAGGTTTTACAACGATCAGGGTTTCTTCGACGCTGGCTGTCACTGCTTCTTCGCACCTCTAGCCCATTTCAGCCTCCTTGGGTCTCGGCCGAGCTTGAGGTCGTTCACTTTACACTT
>JAPCJM010000004.1 GCA_027886945.1 Nitrososphaerota archaeon | reverse complement strand
GAGCCCGGACACCCACCTCGAAAAAGACAAGCGGATGTGGTTCATGGTCTGCGAAGCCTGCGGGGCAAGGTCGGTCGCTAAAGTTGCCTAGCGCCAACGGCAAAGGATACTCCGTCAGGACGTCGGAGTTCAAAGGGACGATTCTCGTCAACATGTGCGACGAGGAACTCGTGGGTAGGACCGTTGAGGAGGGGAAGCTGAAGGTCCATCTCTCCAGGGATTTCTACTCCGGCGAGGTCGTCGACAAGGGCGAGGCTTTGCGACTTATTCGCACCTGCTCCATTGTCAACCTTGCAGGCTCCAGGTCTGTCTCTCTAGCAGTGGACAACAACGTGGGAGCGCCCGAGGCCATCCGCGAAATAGAAGAGGTTCCCTTCCTTATGATCTACAAGTTCGCCCGCTAGCCCGACTCGCCGAGCTTCTTCAGAATATCCTTCTGGCGGTCGCTCAGGTTCCTCGGGATTTCGACGTTCACCCTAACGTACTCGTCCCCCTTCCCCCAACCGCCGTACTTGGGGAGGCCCTTCCCCTTGATCTTGAACACAGTCCCGGGCTGGGTCCCATGCGGGACTGACACCTTCACGTCCCCATGCAAAGACGGAAGTATCAACTCCGCCCCCAGCATCGCCTGGACCACCCCTACCTTCGTCTCGAGATAGATGTCGCTGTCCTGCCTTGAGAACAGCCTGTGCGGAGCCACATTGACCACAACGTAAAGGTCCCCTGGCGGGACTCCGCTCTCCCCGGCGTTCCCCTCTCCCCTTAGTCGGAGCGTGTGGCCGTCTTCCACTCCCGCTGGTATCATGACCCTTAACCTCCTAGCCTTCGCAATCGTCCCATTCCCACGGCACTCCTTGCAGGGTGAATCAATCAGATAGCCCCTTCCTCCGCAGTTGCTGCAAACAGTGATCCTGACAAGACGAGCGAACCCGGCCGACTGGACCTTCTGCACTTGCCCCGTCCCGACGCAAACCCCGCATCGGCTCGGCGATGTCCCCGGCTTCGCGCCGCTGCCGTTGCAGGTCGGGCAGACCTCGTTTCGTGGAATCTCGATTTCCTTGTCCGAATCTTGCACTAGGTCCTCCAAGTTCAACTCGAGGTGGTATGTCAGGTCCTCGCCTCTCCTGGCTTGCCTCCCCCCTCCCCCGAAGAACTGACCGAATATTTGGTCGAAGCCGCCGAAGCCTCGGAAGAACTCCCCGAAATCGGCTCCTCGGAATATGTCCTCCTGGCTGTATCTTTGGTAGACGCCTTCCCTGCCGAAGGAGTCGTACTGCCTCCTCTTCTCTTCGTCAGAGAGGACCGCGTAGGCCTCGGAGATTTCCTTGAACCTCCCCTCGGCATCGGGAGACTTGTTCCTGTCTGGGTGAAACTCCATGGCGAGTTTTCTGTATGCTTCTTTTATCTGGTCCTTCTTGGCTCCCTTCTGCATGCCGAGTACTTCGTAGTAGTCCTTCGCAGCCGTTGCCTTCGCCCCCTTACTTTCCTTCGTCCACTACCTTGTAATCTGCGTCGCTCACTTTGGACCCGTCCCCCGTGGGCCCTGACGGGCCAGCCGCGCCAGGCGCGACCTCCTGCTTCTGCGCCTGCTGGTAGACCGAAGCCCCTACCTCCTGAAGGACCTTCTTGAGAGCCTCGTTCTTCTCTCTGATGACCCCCAGGTCCTGGCCCTCGAGGGCCTTCCTCAGCTCCTGGGCAGCGGTGTCTAGCCTGTCCAGGTTCGCCTTGTCGACCTTCCCCTCCAGGTCCTTCTTTGTCCTCTCCGTCGTGTAGAGAATCGAATCAGCCTCGTTCCTCAGCTCAGCCGCCTCCCTCTTCTTCTTGTCCTGGTCCGCGAAGGACTCGGCATCTTTGATGAGCTTCTCCTTCTCCTCCTTCGAGAGTTTCGTCGAGGCGGTAATCGTAATCTTGTTCTCCTTCCCTGTACCGAGGTCCTTCGCGCCCACAATTAGGATCCCGTTGGCGTCGATGTCGAAAGTCACCTCGATCTGTGGGACGCCTCGAGGAGCCGGCGGGATTCCGGTCAGGTTGAACATCCCAAGAGACACGTTGTCGGCCGCCATGCTCCTTTCCCCCTGCACCACGAGGATGGTGACCGCAGTCTGGAAGTCCGCGGCAGTCGTGAAGGTCTTGCTCCGCTTAGTCGGAATAGTCGCGTTCTTCTCAATCAGGTGCTCGGTTATCCCGCCCAGAGTCTCCACTCCCATCGAAAGCGGGGTCACGTCGAGGAGAAGGATGTCTTTGATTTCGCCTGCAAGGACTGCTCCCTGAATCGCCGCTCCTATCGCCACGGCCTCCATGGGGTCGACCCCCCTCTCGGCTGGCTTCCCGGACACGTCTTCGACGAACTTTCTGACTAGGGGCATCCTTGTCATCCCACCGATCAGTATCACCTTGTCGATCTGGGCGGGCGTAAGCTTCGCGTCGCTCATCACCTTCCGTATGGTCTGCTCCGTCTTCGAAACAATTGGCTTCGCGACCTCCTCGAGCTTGGTCCTGGTTAGAGTGTAGTGCAGGTTCTTCGGCCCCGAGGAGTCGCTGGCTATGAACGGCAGGTCAACGTCGGTCGAAGTCAGGTTGGACAGCTGTATCTTCGCCTGTTCCGCTGCCTCCTTCAGCCTAGCCATGGCAGTCCTGTCCGAGGCTAGGTCTATCCCAGTCTTCGACCGGAAGTCCTGGAGAAGGACCTGTATGATGGCATTGTCGATGTCCGTCCCCCCGGTCTGAGTGTCCCCCGACGTCGCCAGGACCTGAAAGACTCCCTGGCCAAACTCCATGATCGTCGCGTCGTGGGTCCCGCCGCCGAAGCTGAACACCAGGATCTTCATCTCCTTCTCCGACTTGTCCAGCCCGTACGCAAGGGACGCGGCCGTGGGCTCGTTGATTATCCTCACGACATCGAGCCCGGCGATCTCCCCAGCGTCCTTGGTAGACTGTCGCTGGTTGTCGTTGAAATGTGCAGGAACTGTGATCACAACTTTCTTGATCGGGTACCCGAGGAAAACTTCGGCGTCATGCTTTATCTTCTGGAGGATGTAGGAGCTAATCTGCTCCGGAGAGTACTCTTTCCCGTAGATGTTCACCCTGTAGTCGGTCCCCATCTTCCGCTTGATCTCGAATATCGTACCGTCGGGGTTGGTCACCACTTGGCGCCTCGCCGGGTCCCCCACGAGAAGCTGGCCGTCCTTGGTGAACGCGACCACCGACGGGAACATCTTCCCCGCAGGGGTCGCTCCTTCGGCGCTGGGAATGACCACCGGCCTCCCCCCTTCCACCATGGCTCCGGCTGAGTTGGTGGTTCCCAGGTCTATGCCGAGGATCTTCTCTCTGGAAGGACTACTCATTCACTTTCGCCTGCTCCTTGGCCGCCCTCGACCCCAATTCAACTTTTACCATGCTGGGCCTCAGGAGCTGACCCCTGAAGGTGTAGCCCCGCCTGACCTCTTCCAAAACGATGTCCTTCCCCGGGGCTCTCCCCTGAACTTTCTCGACGGCTTCGTGAAGAGACGGGTCGAATGGCTTCCCGACAGACTCTATGCGCTCCACCCCCACAGACTCCAGCGTCGCCTCCAGGTTCCTTTGCACCATCCCCAACCCCTCGATAATCTCACCGTCGGCCTTCCCCTTTTTTGCATGCTTCACCGCCATGTCCAGCTCGTCCTGGACGGTCAGCAACTTGGCGACCAGCGTCCTCGCAAGTGACTCCCCCGCTTCTTTCATTTCCTTCTCCATCCTCTTTCTGTAGTTCTCCAGGTCCGCCTGCATGTACTTCAGGCGAGTGAGAAGCTCCTCGTTACGCTTCCTTTCATGTGCGATCTCCCGCTTCAGCGTCTCCGCTATCACTTCAGGAGGATCCCCGGCGGCCTGTTCTTCATCAGATTCCAATCGATTTCACCATATTGTTACTGCAGGAATTCTTCCGCGCATAATTCCAAGCCTATAAATTTTCCATCGGTCTAGGCGACGCGTGGCCGAGTCCGACGAGTCCGACGAGTCCAGGAAGATGGAGGAGCATCTCCTCCATAAGGAACGGGAAAGCAGGTACCTCCGAAAGGATTCCGACAACCGCAAGGTGCTCGAGGGGGTCTTTGACCGGGCCACAATGCTCGCGGTCGAGGACCTGATCTCCCGGAAGGACCTCGGAGACCTGAACGGGGTCGTCAGCGCTGGCAAGGAGGCCATGGTCTACTACGGCGTCGACCAGGAGGGCCAGCCCCTAGCGGTCAAAATTTACCTGATCTCCGCTTCGGACTTCCGAAAACGCGCCAACTACATCGCCGGAGACAGGAGGTTCGGGAAGCTCCCGTCCGGGTCAAGGGACACGATCTTTCTTTGGACGAGAAAGGAGTTCAAGAATCTTCAGCTCGCAGACTCTGCAGGTGTGAGAGTCCCGAAGCCCATCGCGTTCCACAAGAACATTCTCGTAATGGAATACGTGGGCACACCTCCAGCATCTGCCCCTCTCTTCGCCGAGTCTGAGGTGGACGAGTCAGACTACGACTGGACGTTTAAGACGATCGGGACCCTTTGGCGGAAGGCCAAGCTGGTGCACGCCGACCTTTCCGAGTTCAACGTGTTCAAGACAGAAAAAGAGAATGTCCTGTTCGACATGGGCTCCGCCGTCCTTTCGTCCCACCCCCAGGCCGAGGAATTCCTGAAACGCGACGTCTCCAATATGGTGAGGTTCTTTAGGAAGCGCGGCATGGTCAAAGAGGACGCTGATTCTTGGATGGAGAAACTGTCGCGATGAGCTTCGAACAGGTCGTCAGGATACCAATCGAGCGAGTGGGCGCCGTCATCGGAAAGGAAGGGGCCACAAAGAAGTTCCTCGAGGGAGACCTAGGGGTCAAGCTGAATATTGACAGCAAGGAAGGCCTTGTGACCCTGAAGGCAGAATCGGCTCTCAACGCCGACCCTTTCACAGCCACCAGGGTCATCGAAGCAATAGGCCGTGGTTTCTCCCCTCAACGTGCGAGGCGTCTCAAGGACGAAGGGACGGCGATGGAGGTGATCGACCTCCGAGACTACGCTGGAAGGAGCGTCAACTCCCTTGAGAGGATAAGGGGGAGGGTCATCGGCCTGAAGGGGAAGTCGAGGAGAGTCATCGAGGAGCTCACGGCTTGCCACCTCTCGGTGTACGGCAGGACAGTCGCCATCATCGGCGATGCCGCCGAAGTCCAGCTCGCGTCCCAGGCTGTCAGGTCCCTTGCGACGGGGAGCCAGCACAAGAATGTCTTCAACACGCTTCAGAAGGCGAGGACCAAGCGAAAAATGGAAAGGATGTTCCTCTGGGAAGGTTCCTCCCCGGAGGCACTGGAAGAAAAAATGCGAAAACTTGGCCATTAACCTATATCCGGTTCGACGCCATACCTGTGGGCGGGCCGGGCCGCGCCGCACAAAAGGAGATATTACATTTGAGGAGTCAATCAAAAGACGAATGCGTGAAGGAAGTGGTGGATCTTGAGTAGCAAGACCACGTTTGCGGAAATTTCGCCATCGGAATACAGAACACTTTACGAAGGAGGGATGTCAATTGACGAGATTGCTACAAAGGCAGGGCGATCTTATACCTTCGTCAGGACGAGGCTCATCGAATCTGGAGTAGTACTTCGAACGAAAGCAGATGGGACTAGGGCCTACGTCGCCCATCATCCAGAATGGTCAAAGCAATTCGTAAAGTACGAGGTTACCGATGGAGGCCGACTATTCGAAGAGAAGGCTCTTCTCCTAGCGATGGTTGTAACAGAAGGATACACCGACGCCACATCATTCGGCTTCACTAACACTCAGGAAATGCTGCATGCGGATTTTGGCAAGCTGGTCGATGAGGTATATGGTCACGTGAGAATAGGCAGGAATGGGATAACGTCACGTGTCTCAAGTATCGCAATTGCCCAAGACCTCTCTCGTTTGCTGCCTGCAAAAGCCTTCAGCAACGATGTTCTGCGTTTCATCATAGGTTCACCCACCACGCTAGTGAAGGTCCTTAGGATTATTGCGAATACAGAGGGGGCAATGATAATTGCAATCAAGAGGGCCAAACACAATTTCACGGTCGAGTCTAGGATCGTTCTTGCAAGCTCGAACCTGGGATTCACAAAGCAAATTGGAATCCTACTGGCTTCACTTGGTGTGGAATGTCGCATTTCCAAGGTTGGAGTCGTAATCAATAAGAAGAGTCAGATTGCTCATTTCATTGAAATGGTTGGTTTCTCACCAGGCGTTAGAGTAGTCAGAAAGAAAGCTGGCGAATCGATCTGGTACGGATTCGAGAAACGCGGCCTACAGAAACTCTTCCTCCGAATATCGGAGGAGCAGGAGCATGCCCGGGCTTCAGGTCTTAGGGGATGCTTTGCGGATTGCTCCACGAAAGAACTCACCAAACAGAGACTGCAGAACTGGTACGCCGAGGTAAATGGAGGTGGTTCAAACTGAGCAGCAAGACAACTTTCGCAGAGATTTCGCCCTCAGAATTCTTTCTACCGTAACCGCGACCTCGCGGGGTTCACCAACCCAGCCCGTGCACTCTACATGGCGGTCAGGGAGCTCGTGGAGAATTCAATGGACGCGGCCGAGCTCCTCGGGGTACCCCCTGACATCTACGTCAAGCTTGTCGCCGAGAATCCTAACACCGAGATGCCGGACCCGAAGGCTTACCGCCTTACAGTCATCGACAACGGTCCCGGCGTCGCCCCCCAGCATGTCCCCAGCGCGTTCGGGAAGGTCTTCTACGGCTCGAAGTACGTCCTAAGGCAGTCCCGGGGGATGTTCGGGCTCGGCGGGACGATGGCCATTCTCTACGGTCAGATCACGACGAACAAGCCCGTCACGATCACCACTTCCCCCGACGGCAAGAGGAAGTACGGATTTCAGATGATGATTGACATCGGCGAGAACAGGCCCTTGGTCCTCAAGCGGTTCAATAGCGATGCCGATGGGACCACGGGGACCCGGGTCGACCTCACCCTGGAGGGGGACTACCTGCGTGCATCCCAAAAGATCGGAGACTACTTCAAGCAGACCGCTATGGTAGCTAGCTACGCCAACCTGACCTTCGTCGACCCAGCAGGCCAGCTTTCATTCTACGAAAGAGCCACAACCACCATGCCTGTCGCCCCAAAGGAAACCCTCCCGCACCCCTACGGGGTCGACGTCGAGGCCCTCAAGCGCATCATCAAACTTTCTCAGGAGCACGATATGAAGTCGTTCATGGTCACAAACTTCCACCGGGTCGGGGACAAGATTGCTACAAAGTTCCTCGAATTCGCGGGGATAAATCCCAAGCTTCCCCCGAAGCGACTGAATAACAACCAGATTGTTTCTATCGTAGACGCCCTCCAGCGCTTCCCTGATTTCCTCCAGCCAGATGCGGCGGTGCTTTCTCCGATCGGCGAGGACATACTCCTTACGGGGATAAACAAGGAACTGCACCCCGAGTTTGCAACGGTGGTGGACAGGCCTCCGTCCTCCTACTCGGGCTTCCCATTTCTCGTCGAGGTAGGGGTGGCCTACGGGGGAAAGGTCCTTCAGCCCGGGACCAAACTCTTCAGATTCGCAAATAGGATCCCGCTCCTATACGACGAGAGCAGCGACGTCAGCTTCGAAGTTCTCAATGAAGAGGTGGACTGGCGGAGGTACCACGTCCCGCAGGATGCGCCAGTGGGTGTGATTACCCACATTGCAAGCACCAGAATCCCGTACAAGACAGTCGGCAAGGAGTACATAGCCGACAGGCCAGAGATCCAGAGGGAAATCAGGAACGCAGTCAGGGAGGCCCTTAGGCGCCTTGGGATATTCCTCTCGAAGAAGGGAAGCGCAGAGGCAGTCCAGAGGAAAATGAACATCTACGGAAAGTACCTCCCACTGATTGCCCAGTTCTCCACCGAGCTCGCTGGTGCGAAGAGACCTCCGAACTACCACAAGCTCATCGGCGAGGGAGGAGAAGTGGCTGTAGAGGCCGGAGAAGAATCTACGGCAGAGATAGACGGTCAGACAGACGAGACCGCGGTCACGGACCCTAAGGAGATAGAAATTGCCCAAAAAACGATCGACGAGTACGGCGGAAAGTAGGCAGGCCTCCGCACAGGCCCTGCTGAAGAGCCTGGGAGAGAGCGTCTACACGGACCTCGACGAGGGCCGGTTCCCCAGCCTTACCCTCGCCAGCCGCTCCGTACGCAACATCGTCTACGACAAGAAATTGCAGCAGTTCGTTCTTGGCCCCACCACCGTTAAGAAATCATCCGGGAACATCAAGCACATTCGTCCTTTCACCCAGCTCGTATGGCTCGCTTACTTCGCGAAGAAACTGGTTGACGAGAAGCGTACCTCTACTCTCAGAGACGTGTTCTACTCCGCCCAGGCCTTCAACGTCGAGTTCCAGGACCAGGCCGAATCGGACGAACTGATCACCGACCTGGAAGTCCTCATGCAGATGGCCAGGGAGGGGATGAACATCTACCCCGAAGAAAGGAGCGCCATCTTCGGAAACATGACCATTGAATACACAGTTCCGGGCTACGAGGGGAAGAGGGCGGACCTCTCTGCCAACCCCGACGGTGTCATGATAGGTCCTGCGTTGACTACCGCCCAATTCGTAGACACCGACGCAGAGATGGTCCTCGCCATAGAGAAGGGCGGACTTTTCACCCGCTTCGCCGAGGAGAGGGTGCACCAGAAGTACAAGGCGATCCTCATCAACACCGCCGGGCAACCCCCGAGGTCCACTCGCTTCCTCCTCCGACGCCTGAACCAGGAGCTGGGCCTCCCCGTCGGCATCCTCTGCGACGCCGACCCCTGGGGAGCACACATCGCCATGGTGATAAAATCAGGCTCAGCCAACGCGGCGCATCTCCGCGAACTCACAACTCCTAGCGCAGTCTGGCTCGGGGTCTGGGCCTCTGACATCGTGAAGTACAAACTCCCCTCAGACAAGCTCACGGAGATCGACATCAAGAGGCTCTACGAACTGAAGGCAGATCCGCGCTACACCGACAAAATGTGGCACGACGAGTTGGAGACGTTCCTCAGGATCAAGAGGAAGAGCGAGCAGGAGGCCTTCGCCAGGTATGGCCTCAGCTACATCGTCGACAAGTATCTGCCAGATAAGCTCGAGCTCATGAAGAGCGCCTGAGCCTGGCCTGCACCGCCCTGCTTCGAAGGTCCCTGAGAGCGTCCGACGCCACCCACTTCGCACTTGAGCCGTCGAGTCTCGATATCTCGATTGCCAGTTTCTGAGCTTCCTTGTTCAACCTGAGGTTCCTCTTTCCTATCTGTCGGACGGCCCAGTTCACGGCCTTCTTCACGAAATTCCTACTGTACTTCGACCCCTTCTCTATGGCGTCGAAGAATCCAAGGAACTTCTTGTCCTCGGCCTCTTTGTCGTGCACCGCGAGCTCGGCCATCAGGACATAGCCGGCCCTCTTCACGAACTCCTCTTTCCTCCCCGACCATTCCACTGCCTTATCATAGGCGTAGGAGGTTTTGTCGAACAGGCTCCCGTAGCATTGATCACAGACATCCCATGAATCGAATTCTTCGACCCAGTCGTCCATCTGCTTCTCAGTAACCTTAGCCGGGTCGTCGACCATCGCTGCCAGAATCCTTGCCTCGTGAATGCCTGACTTCCAGAGGGCATGGGCAAGGCTGTGGTTGGTTCCTAGTCTCTTGGCTATTCCTCTGAGCGTAGGAATGGAGAGACCTAGGGTGTTCTTCGACGATATGCCGAACCTGGCCATCCCCTCTACCGCCTTCAGGTCAGCCTTCGCCCTCATTTCTCTGAGGATTGTTTCTACGGACATCCATTCGCTCTCATCTCAAAGAACTTCTAAATACCCTCTCCCGTCTGCCCCGAACAGACAAGGTTGACCTTCACAGCTCAGCAGTCCAGGGTCGACGCCCTAGTCCGCATGCTCGGGGTC
>JAPCJM010000039.1 GCA_027886945.1 Nitrososphaerota archaeon | reverse complement strand
CCTGGCCGACATCTCGCTCCCGGAGCCGATCTATCAAAAATATGGACAGGAGCCCGGTAAGTTCGGAAGTAATAACCTGTTGAAGGTCGGATAGCTTCAATGCTTTTGAACTGAGCCGAGCGAGGCGGTCGTAGACATGAAGAGTCAGAAGAGCCAGAGCGACGAAATGAAGTGCCCAAAGTGCGGCAGGTTCGAGCTCAGAGAGACCGGACAGGGGATCACGTGCAGGATTTGCGGGTACACGCTGTCGCCCGGGGAGGCGGACAAGCATAGGCTCTACAGGCTTTTGAAGGAAGAGGAAAAGAGCGGCGGCCGTCTGTAGACCCCGCAGGATGAAAATTTCACTGGGCCGCTGGAGCGGCAAAGATGAACACGGACCAGATCCATCCAACTGCGGACTCGAAGACAGGAGTGAAGCCTTTGGCCTTCAGTTTCTCCTCGATTTGACTGGTCGAGTGGATGAAGAAACGAAAGGGGTTTCGCCTGGAAAATATGGCCTGCAGAGGCACGAAGAACCGGAGGAATCTTGTGACAACACGCCTGTCGTTTGGAAGGGAGAAAACGTAGTAGCGTCGGGCGGCCGAACTTGAATTGTCAACCAGCGCAACCACGTCGGGGTAGCAGCAGACAACCTTGTCGAGGATCACGACGTCCGAGCGTGGCAGATTGGCCACCGCCCCATCGCCTCGCTCGAATGAAGCCTTCTGGGAGACTCCGGCCTCAGCGGCAAGAGATCGCGCGAGCTCAACCATCGCAGGAGAGAGATCTATTCCGTGGACAGAGCCTGCTCCTTTCTTGAGAAGTTCCAGGGAAAGTGCGCCGATTCCGCACCCAAGTTCGAGTATTGATGACCCAGCGAGGTCTCGCGAGCTCAAAGCGTTTGAGACGACCGTTGAGGTGTCGTCGAGTCCCTCCTTTCTGTAATCCTTGAGCATCTGCTTTGACTCGTCATCAAAGCAGCATGAAATTCCCTCGGTGTTTACTCCCATTGACCCTTCGATGGGCGGATTCAGGACAATTAACGGTTCTTGGCACTCGCAACCGTTTAAGCCGCCTCCAATCTGAGGAAAGATGTGTCAGTAAGGGCGAGTCCGATTTCGAAGACTGCGGCGCTGCTGATCATAGCATTGGGAGTGTTCACCCTCTTCGCTGGCGTTGTAGGAGGGGTTGTCGTCAACGACATCGCAGGGGTTGCTATCATAGTGTTGGGATTAGTCCTCTACAGAATGCTCTTCAGGTTCGCAAGGAAGCTGGAGAGACAGATCAACGATGCGGAGAAGAAAAGCTAGGCCTGCATTGACTTGAACCTTGGTTTTAGGTTCTTCTCCCAGACCCTGTCGGAGATGTAGCCTCCCAGGGTTCCGCTGATTATTCCCCAGACGACTATTGGGCCGTAGATGACTTCCAACAGAGTTGTTGTGGAGTATCTGGAGAGGTTTATTCCAGGACTTAGATTGAGAGCAAGAAACACATAGGCTATGCTGACCCCTAGCACTGTGCTTGCGAGGCCCAGGGCCAATGCTAGCCTTCTCGCATTTGCTTTTTCCGCAGTTCTTACTTTGAGCAGCGTCCCGAAGACGTCCACCAGCGCTCCGTATGACACTGCGAAAATGAGGTCATAGGGGAAAAAGCTCACTTTGACTGCGGACTGGAGGACCCCATTCACGAGGCCTGTGTATGTAGCCCCTCCTCTCCCTAGGAGAAGGAAGCTAAGCGCTAGGATCGGGACCTCCACGATAATCAGATAGTCGGTGATTGGGAAGGTGAATGGCGCTTTGACCAGGGCTATGATGACCCCGAAGAGGGTTGCCGTGGCAAGCTTCCGCGTCTCCAAGCGGGGGCGGGGTCCAAACTTCCTTTATTTAACGAGTGTTAGATAGGTTGAATCGGCGAGCGCGGCTGGAAACGCATATCGCGCGGCTCCCGGGCCCTGCATCCCTTGGCCCAGGTCTTCAACGAAATCCTAGGAACAGAGGTGCGCATTCCGGAGGCTCCCACCCGAATTGTTAGTTTCAGCCCCGCTGCCACGGAGACGCTCTTCGAAATCGGAGCAGGAGAAAGTGTGGTTGGAGTGAGCGCGTTCTGTGCCAGGCCTCCGGAAGCGAATCAGAAGCGAAAGGTTGGGAGCTACAACACAGTCAGGGAGGAAGTCCTGGATGAACTGAGGCCCGACCTAATCCTTGCGGTGACAGGCTACCAGCGGGAGTTCGCCTTCAGGCTCGCAAAGAAGTACCCCGTCTACCCCCTAGAGCTGCCAGTCTCGGTCGCGGGGATCGTAGACTTCGTGGTAAAAGTCGGACTGGTCACGGGGCTATCCGACCGGGCGAGAGAGCTGGCAACATCTCTCATGCACAGGATTGGGGAACTTGGGAGCGTCCCGAAGCTCAGAGCTTACGAAGAAATTGACTTGGGTGGACCAGTCACGTTTGGCGCCTACAGCTACATCACCGATGCGTTCAGGGTGCTCGGTTGCTCGACTTTATGCGAGGACGAACGAAATGAATGGTTGACACCCGACTTAGAAGCGATCGCCGCGGAGGATCCGGACGTGATTATCTACGAATCGAAGATGTTTATGTCGTTCGACACTAAGGACCTCCAAAGCCTTATCGAGTCAAGGGGCTGGACAGGCCTCAAGGCCGTCAAGGCAGGAAACGTCTTCTTGACCCCGAGGCCTCTGGACTTCCTCGCTCATCATGGGCCTTCCTTTGTCACAATTGCCTTGCCCTGGCTTGAAGAGACTTTGAGGATGGCTGGAAGGAATCTTGGCTAGCCAAGGCGGGGCCCAGCGCTGGGACGCCATCGTCGTGGGATGCGGGGCCATGGGGGCCTCGACAAGTTACAACCTTGCGCGACGAGGGCTCAGGGTTCTCACCCTGGAGAGGTTCGGGCTCAACCATGAGCTCGGCTCGTCCCACGGGAAGACCCGGATCATCAGGCTTGCCTATTACGAAGACTCGAGGTATGTCCCTCTGCTCCGACGCGCCTTCGATTCTTGGCGAGAGCTTGAGTCCAAGTCGGGGAAGGTCCTGCTTGAGTTGACCGGAGGGCTGATGATCGGAAGGCCCGAAGGCGAATTGGTAACCGGAGTCCTGGGGAGCACAAAGGCGCATGGGATTCCTCACCGTGTTCTGACCTCCTCACAGGTCGACGACGAATTCGAAGCCTTCACCATAGG
>JAPCJM010000038.1 GCA_027886945.1 Nitrososphaerota archaeon | reverse complement strand
TCAGGAACGTGTGATCGACGTCGACCAGAGCATCAGGAAGGACACGACGATGGAGCAGCTTGCCAAGCTCCCGTCTTCATTCAAACCTGGGGGCTTGATCACGGCCGGAAACTCATCGCCTTTGAACGCGGGCGCGTCCCTGGTGGCCCTGGCATCAAAGCAGAAGGTCGAAGAACGGGGGCTCCAGCCTCTGGCAAAAATTGTGTCGATGGGTTGGGCGGGCGTAGACCCCAGCGTAATGGGCAAGGGTCCGGTCCCTGCCTCGAAGAAGGCTCTGGAGCGGGCGGGCCTCAGGGCGGGCGACGTGGACCTGTGGGAGATCAATGAGGCCTTCGCGGTTGTGGTCCTTTACGCAATAAGGGAGCTTGGACTCGACCCGGCAAGGGTGAACATCCACGGCGGCGCAATCTCGATTGGACATCCGCTGGGGGCGTCGGGCGCACGGCTTGTTGGGACCCTTGCAAGGGAGTTGCACGACACGGGCAAGGAGTACGGAATGGCTACTCTCTGCGTCGGCGGCGGGCAAGGGTTCGCGATGCTGTTGCAACGCGCGTAGCCCCTGAACTAGGGAAAATGTCAGGGTCCAAGATTCAGAACCGACCGCGTCTGATTATTCGATGACGCCGCGGGCCTCGAGCGACTCCACTTGTTTTCTGGAGTAGCCAAGGGAAGCCATCACCCTCCCGGTATCCTCTCCGAGGGAGGGGGCCCGGGTGAAATGCTTGGTCCTTGGAGGAGGCCTCGCCTTGAGTGGCCCGTTCAGTACCGTCTCTCCCTTTGACAGCTCGACGAGCATTTTGAGTTTCTTGGCCCAGCTGCTTGTCAGAGCCTCTTCGACCGTCAATACCGGAGTTGCGCACGTATTCCTGTGCATCAAAAGTTCGGCCCATTCGTCTCTGGTCTTCGTGAGGAAGACCCGCTTAAGTTCCGAGGTCACCTCTCTTCTTTCCTCGGTGGTGCCGAACCTCTTGTGCTCCAGCCCCGGAACCCCCAGGACGGTCACCAGGTTCCGCCAAAACTCTGGCTCGATGGCGGCGACCGCCATGGCCCTGCCGTCGGAGGTCTCGTAGAGGTTATAGAATGGGGTCGACCCGAAGACAAGGCTGTGCCCTTCCTCAGGAGGATGTCCTGTCGCCAAGTATGCTGAAGCGGGGATGACCATCCAGGAGAGGAGTGAGGGGACTATGGGGACATCGAGGTACACCGCCCCCGTCCGATGAACCAAGGCTCCGAGAATTCCTATCGCAGCGTACATGCCAGAAGCCAAATCCCCCAGTTGCAGCAACGGGACCTCCGGACCCGGGGAGTAGCCGAGAGTGCCTGCCATCGCTTGGAAATTTATGTCGTGTCCTGGCATCGAGCTGAGCCTGTTCTTCTGACCGTAGGCAGAAATGGAACAATAGACTATCCGCGGATTCACCTTCTTCACATCGGCGAAGGAAAATCCAAGGCGCGCCATCGCCCCGGGCCTGAACCCTTCAACGAAGACATCCGCCTCCTTCAGGAGGCGGCGCATCACCGCCCTCCCGGCCCGGGCCTTCAGGTCGATGCCAATGCTCTGCTTGTTCCTGTTCACCGTGGAGTGAGCCGGGCTCCTTCCGTCTTTCGTAGGGGGCGTAGCGCGCATATAGTCACCAAGGCCTGGCTGCTCGACCTTGACCACCTCGGCCCCCATGTCCGAGAGGAGCATTGTGCAGAATCCTCCGGGGAGGAGTCGCGTGGAATCTACGACCCTCGTCCCTTCGAGGAAACCCACGGCGCCGGGTTTGGAAACCGCAGATAAAGCCTAAATCGAAGCCAGAAGGCAAGCCGCCGACGATGAGGTGAACGCCGTCCCAGTCATAGCCCGGAGTAAGCTCCCGGGCAGATGATGAACTCGCGACGATACTGAGTCATTTCTTCTATGTCTAAATAGCGAGAGGCACACGAGACCGTCATGGGGAAGTCGGTTAGGGTGCACGATGATACTCATCGGGCTTTGAAGAAGCTGAAGTCAAAGACGAGAAGCGCTAGTCTTGACCAAGTGATCAGGCAGGCCATCAAGACCACCACCGGGGCATCGGTTGAAGAAGGAATCCCCGATTCTAGGACGGACGAGCTTACGAAATACCTGAAGGATTGAAGCGGCAAAAACAGAAATACGGACCTTGAGGGGCGGAGTCGCCAATGGCAAAGTTCGATAGCATAGTCGGAAAGGCCTTGCTAACCGTCGAGGAGAAGGAAAACGAGCTCACCCTCGTCTTCGCAGACAACAGGTTCCTCTTCGTCAAACTGGAGAACGGGAAGCTGAAGTCGGACAGCGTTCCAGAGTAGCGCCTACTCCTTCTCTAGAATCTGCACGGTGCGAGCGCCCCCCACGAGCTTCTTGAACCGCTCCGCGTCTGCCCTCGTTCCGACAATGGATTCGATGTGCATGGGGACGACGACCTTCGCCTTCATGACCGTCGCGGCCTCGGCAGCTTCTTCCGCCGTCATCACATAGGTCCCGGAAACCGGAAGCAGGGCGACGTCCACGTCGATGGCCATCATCTCGGGGGTCGCGTCGCTGTCCCCTGCGTGATAAAACCTGACCCCGTCCAGCGTCACGATGTACCCGACCCTCCCGTCTGCCTTAGGGTGGAACACTTTGCCTGGTTCTCTGAACTTGTTGAGGTTGTAAGCGGGGACAGCCTCCACGAGGACCCCCTTCACTTCGAGTTTCGAGCCTGGTTCGACGAACTTCTTTTCCAAGGAATAAGGTCTAAGCGGGCCCTCGCATATTTTGGGGGCTAAGATGATGGTCGACGGGCCGGTGAACTTTCTGATGTCGTCGTCGCTAAGGTGGTCAGAGTGTTCGTGGCTGATGAGCAGGATGTCAGCCTTGTAATCTCCTTTCGCCTTGAACGGGTCGATAACAATCGTCAGTGAGCCCTGAAGAACGAATGAATCGTGCCCGAGCCAGTGGACTCCGATCCCCTTGTAAGTCCACAATCTCGGCTCACCCTACAGGTTTAGTCCTTCCTCTCTTATCCCTGTTTTGTCTATCGACAGAATGTCGATGCCGTTGCCGCTCATCGCGTCCCTGGCCACAGCAGCCTTGATGGCAGATACAAGGAGGTCCCGAGCTTCCTTCTGGGACATTGTGGGGCTGTACCCAGCTTCGACCACCCCAATGGCGGTCTCCTCCCCGGTTCCGACCGTGGCGTACTGGTCGGAGATCACGCTCCCCAGCGGGTCGAGGACGTATACG
>JAPCJM010000037.1 GCA_027886945.1 Nitrososphaerota archaeon | reverse complement strand
CCACGGGAGATTATCACGACCCCAGGATGCATAAGCTCCTTCTACAACCAGCTCTCCAGAAGACGCGTGAACGTCGAAGATACGGTTAGCTGTTATACGGACACCATCATGGTGGTGGACATGAAGGATGCCAGCAGGGCCTTCGAGGCAATGACGGAGCTGATCAGCGATGAGCAAAGGAAGTTGAAGGAGGAGTCCTAGAATGACTCGTTTGAAGGTCACGGTATCTCAGATGAGCGACGACAGGAGGAAGTTCGAGAAAGAATGGGTGAAATTGGGCGAACACGTCAGGAAGAATGGTAGCGATTTGGTCCTCCTTCCGGAGATGCCTTTCTTCAGCTGGATTTACCGGGCGAGGAGATACAATCCGGTGGTGTGGCAGCACGCGGTAAACGAGCACAAGCGTTGGACAAAGCGACTCGGAGAGCTGGGGTCGGGGCTGGTCCTGGCGTCGAGCCCGGTCCAGGTCAAGGGCCGGAGGCACAACGAAGGGTTCGTTTGGACTAAGGGAAAGGGGAAGAAGGGCATCCACCTCAAGAGCTACCTGCCGGACGAGCCGGGCTACTACGAGGCGTCTTGGTACTCAAGAGGCGACAGGGACTTTTCTCCCTTCGATGCGGGAAGTTGTCAGGCCGGCTTCATGATATGCAGCGAACTCTGGGCGATGGGTCACGCACGGAAATATGGCAAGGACGGGGTCCAGCTCTTGGTGGTGCCGCGCTGCACGGGGAAGACCGTCGAGAAATGGATGGCTGGAGGGAAGGTCGCATCGCTCATCTCCGGGGCGTACTGCATCTCTTCGAACAGGGCAGGGGGGATGTTCGGCGGTGTCGGCTGGATCATTGACCCGAATGGGAACACGCTGGCATTGACCTCGGCGGCCAAGCCTTTCGTCACTGCGGAGATAGATCTGAAGATAGTCGAATCCGCGAAGCGGACCTATCCGAGATACGCCCTGGACCCGGACTAGTCCGCTTCAAAAGAGAATCCAGGAACTTCTCGGTGTCGAAGTGGACCAGGTCGTCGTAGCCCTGTCCCACGCCCAGGAAGAGGACGGGCTTCCCCGTGGAGTAAACGATGGACAGGGCTGCTCCACCTCTGACGTCCGCGTCGGCCTTGGTCAGGACCGCACCGTCGAAGCCGACGTGCTGGTTGAAAAGTTCCGCCTGGGAGACTGCGTCGTTCCCGGTGAGGGCGTCGGCGACGAAGATTCTGAAATCAGGCTTTACCACTCTCGCAATTTTGGCCATCTCCTCCATCAGGTTCTGGTTCGTCTGCATCCTCCCTGCCGTGTCAATCAGAAGGCAGTCGACGTGGTGGGCCTTGGCATACAGGACGCCGTCCCTTCCCACGGCTGCCGGGTCGGCCCCGTAACGCTGGGAGACCACCTTCACTCCTAGCCTCTCGGCGTGCTCGGTGAGCTGCTCGATGGCGCCAGGCCTATGAGTGTCCCCTGCGGCGCAGACGACGGACAAGTCTTTCTTCTTCAGGAAGTTGGCGACCTTGGCCACGGTCGTCGTCTTACCCGTCCCGTTAATCCCCAGGAAGAGCACGACGTAGGGCTCGCCTGTCTTTTTCTTCTCCTTCACGTTCTCGACGAGGTCTACGGACCCCGCTTTAGAGAAGGCCTCCTCCAGGACCGCGGTAAGCCTCTGGCCTACTACCTCCGAGGGGTCCGCGGAGCGGTCCACCTTGGTGCCCGCAAGGCTCTTCTGGACTTCGCGGGTCAGGGCCTCGGCGACGCTTTGGGCCACGTCGCTTTCGATCAGAGAAAGCTGGAAGTTGAACAACACATCGTCAAGCTCCTTCTCGCCCAACTCCTTCTCGCGGACTGCGCTTGTTACTGCCGAGAATGCCTGCTTCAGCTTCTCGAACAAGGGGGACTACTCCTGCTGGTGCGCTGCCAGGTAGTTGTTCATGATCTCCCTGTCCGAGTTGAGCCTCTCGGCTATCTCGTTCCGCTGACCGATTATCGACATTATGGTCTTCTCGACTTCTCTAGACCTCTGCTCGAGGATGGCGACTGCTTCGTCTTTCGGTTTCTCGATGACGACGTTCGCCCCGATGCTGACCAGGACCTGGTCGGTTGACGGAGGTTGCGAGCGGAGCAAGGCCCCACCCCCAATCTGGGTCAGGACTTCCGTCGGCTGGTGTTCGCTCAACCCCTTGATCGCCTCGAGGGCGGCCCTGCTTTCGAGGAGGGCGCGTTCGAGAAGGTTCTGTCTAGCTGTGAGTTCGTTGTAAGTGCTCTCGAGGACGCGGATCTCTACGAGGAGGTTGTTGGCGGTCTCTTCTTCGGTAGGTTGCTTGCTCAAAAATCAGAATCGCTCAGGTTATTTTCAGACGCTCAGTGCCCGCGTTATAAAGACAAGCTCAGGTCCGGTCGTCTGGCTGCCAACAATGGCGTTCTTCGAATTGGCGACTAGCCCTGAGGCGACGTATGGTACTCCGCTGTTCACAGAAGTTGGGTACGCATCGACCCCCAGGAGTCTTCCTATCCTCTCCACCTCCTGCTCGTCGAGGCCGGGATAGACGGCTGCACCTTTGTTCGTGGCGACGACCAGGGACCCGGTCTGGTAGTATTCGCCGATGGGAAGTCGCTCGACTTCGGTGCCCATGACATCCTTGACCTGGGAGACGGCAGTGCTGTCGAGAATCGGAGAGACGAGCGCGCAGCGGTCGTTGGCAACGACGAGGTTCCCTACCGCGGTAAATCTCGATTCGAGCCTGGACACGTTCAACCCGGTGGCCGCCTTGATCTCATTGACCTCTCCCTCCTCGGCGAGTCTTGACACCAGCATGCCGTTGCTATTCATCGAAGAAAGGACCCCGAGAAGCCTCGACTCTCCTATCGATGTGGGGACGGGAGAGACCCCGAGGCTTGCGCAAAGCTTGTCTGTTTTCGTCTGAGCGAGGCCCTTGGGGACGAGGAGGAAATTCTCGTTGGCTTTCATGAAGATGCCTATGTTTGGGCTACGGTAGATGTCAATCAGGTGAAGGCCCATCGGCTACACTTTTTCTGTTAATTTTTCCGGTAGCTTTTCTGGCTCTGCAGGGAGTTTGACTTTGACGACGCCGTCTTCGTCTCGCTCCATCTCGAGGGTTATTCTCCGGGGAGGGTGTCGTATCCCCTTCGCCCAGATATGCTCGTTGACTTCGGTGTCGATGCTGACCTGCTTCGCCTTCATGTGCCGGGTGGCGAATTCCCTGATGACAATCACAGCCTTCTTGGCCCTCCTGTAGGGTGGGGCCTCGTAGACGACGCCGAGATTCACGATGTATGTCCTCGTAAGCTCCTCAGTTT
>JAPCJM010000036.1 GCA_027886945.1 Nitrososphaerota archaeon | reverse complement strand
TGAACCCCTTTTCTTCGAACCGGCCCAGTATATCGCCTACGAGCCCACGACGGACGCCGTCAGGCTTTACAACAATTAGCGTGTCTTCGACGCTGGCTGTCATTGCTTCTTTACGCCTCTAGACCACTTCAGCTTCCTCGGGTCTCGGCCGAGCTTGAGGTCATTCACCTTGCACTTTGACGAGCAGTAGGAACGGGTCGAACCGTCGTTCTTTACGAAAAGGATCCCGGAACCGAGTCTGACGTCTTTGCCGCAGAAAGCGCATTTCTTTGGAACATACATCTCAGGCTACCGCACCCCTTTCTTTTTCTTGCCTTTGGAACTCGGAATATAAAGGGCTCGATGAAACCGAGGAATTCATGGGAAAAATGGCTACTTCAGCTTCCGGGCTTCGCGTTCTGTCTCTCGCAGGACTAGCACGTCCGCCAGCCTTATCGGTCCTTTGACGTTTCTCGTAAGGATTCTTCCCTTTTCTTTGCCCTCCAGGATCTTGACTCTGACCTGGGTGATTTCGCCTGCAACCCCCGTCCTGCCAACAATCTGTACGACTTCGGCCGGGGTTAGTGTCTCGACTTCTTTCTTGCTGCTCATGCGGCCTTCTTCAGCCTCGCCAGCTCTTGGGTGACCTGTTCGAGGATTTGCGCCCCTTCGCCTGCATCAAGGACGGCTGCGGCAGCTGTGGACACGTCTATTCCAATGGCAGGCCCGATCTGGTCCTTCGAGGGCACGAAGACATACGGAATCTTCCTCTCTTCGCATAGAATTGGAAGATGGGCGACCACTTCGGGGGGTGTCACGTCCTCGGCAATCACCACCAGTTTTGCCAAACCCCTTTCGATTGCCTTCGTCGATTCGTTCGTCCCTTTTCGCACTTTGCCGGTTCGGGAGGCTTGCCGGAGGACCTCGTAGGCGGCTTCAGAAACTTCCTTGGGCGTTTCGAACTTGATGTAATACGGCTTCTGACCTGGGGTCATCTTTCAAATCTCCCAAGCCAGCCCTTCAGGGCGAGGATATAAACGGTTGGGGCGGTTGAGCCGAAAAACCGTCTATCCAGACATGATGAACTTCCCCGATTCATCGAGTCTGCAGAAGCCAAAGCGGGGGAACTGAACTATGTCCCCGACTTTGGTGTCGGCTACCGCGACCTCCGAATACCCATGGACTTCACCTAGGCTCTGTTCGTTGAACATGTCCCCATCCAAGAAAAGAGGTCCCGGAACCAGGACACGCACTTCCTTGTGGGAGGGGGTCACCCATTGTACCTTCTTGGAGTCTTGGACCAGCTCGTCCCCGGCGTATCTCCCGGTCGGATTAGGGCCGGGGGAAGTGAGTTCGACGTTGTACAGGTCCATGAGCCTGAACACAGACCCTTTCTTGATTGTCTTTAGGTCACTCGAAGGGAGAAAGAATTTCCCGTCCGTGGCGATTGACCTGCTGCCGAGGTCTTTCTGAGGGTGGAAGGCCAGGGCCACCGTGCGTTTTGGAGCTCCTTCGACCACCAAGTTGATGGGGTCGGGGACAAAGAGAATCCTTTTCGAGACCGGGTCGAGAAGCTTCCGGTTCATCGATAGGAGTATGCTCCAGTCGTACTCGTGTTCGGTCTTCGTGTAGCCGACTTGCAGAGTGAATTCTCTGATCGCTCCGGGGAGAATTCCCCTGCGCCGGAGCCCATCTACAGTTGGCATCCTCGGGTCGTCCCAGCCGGAGACGAGTTTCTTTTCGACTAATGGCCTCAGAAGTCTTTTCGAGACGGGGGTTCCCCTGAAATTGAATCTTGAGAATTGGATGACTTCCAAATGCCTGAATTTCAACGCGTCGCGAATTAGTTGCTGAAGCTCACTCCTGAATTCGGAGCTCCTCAGAACATGGGTGATTCCACAAACTTCGTCCTCGACGGCGTTTGCGAGGTCATAGGTCGGCCAGAGCGAGTACTTCTCGCCTGTTAGGGGGTGCGGGTGATTGATTATCCTGAAGAGGTTGGTGTCCCTTAGGGAGTAGTTGGGGCTCTTCATGTCCCCTTTGAATCTGATAACGTAGGAGCCCTGCTCGTGTTTCTTCGACAACAATTCATCCCAGATGCGAAGGTTGAACTCGAGGGAGTTTTCTCTATGCTCGCAGGCGGTTCCTTCGAACCTGAGCCTCTTGACCTTGGCCTCGTCGCAGGAACAAGCGTAGGCGCTCCCCATTTCCAAGAGCCTCCGCCCGTGCTCGTAGATGAGACCCATGTCGTCGGAGACGTTCTTCTCGTAGTCGCACGTGATCGAGAGCCAACTTATGCCCCGCCTGAAGCTCTCGTAGTACTCGGGGGCGACCTTCCTAGGGTTCGTGTCCTCGAAACGTAGCCAGAGCTTGCCGTCGTACTGAACCTTGTACAGATAGTTGATAGTGAAGGCCATGGCGTGGCCGACCGTCATGAAACCGGAAGGCTCCGGCGGCAGACGAAAGGCAGTCTTACCCTTCAAGGCGCTTGGGAGCGGCGGGAGTCCGACTCTCCCCTCCCTCTCCTGGGGAGTCGCCGACTCGGGGTATTTCTTCGCGAAAAGCTGCTCCTGCTCCGATTTCGACATCGCGTTTATGAGCTTCAACGTGGCCCGGACCTCTCTCGTCGCCCTTGCCGGGTCCGACCTGAGCTCCGGTAGTTCGGCGAGGACACGCCCGATGACCGCGCCGACATCGGCTTTCCCTCCATGCTTTGCCGCATTGACCAGGGCGGCTTTCTCGATGATTGAGAGCTCACTTTCGTTGAGCCCCGGGGATTCGTCTACCATTCTCGCTCTACTGCGAACCTTGCGAACGCTTCGAGGAGTGCAACCGCGTCCCGGTCCCCCTCCCACTTGATCCCGCGTAAGATTCCGATAGCTTCCTTCATCAGCTCCGAAGCCCTCTTCCTCGCGTATCCCACGGCGTCGTATCGGTCGACCATGGAAAGAACGAAGGCAACATCGGCCTTGGATTTTTCGGGCCTCGACTTGTTCATTATGGAGAGTAGCTTCTCCCTTTCTTCTCCGGCAGCCCTCTGGAGGAGGTGCAAGATGATGAGTGTCCTCTTTCCCTCGAGGATGTCGTCAGAAGTCGCCTTTCCGTACTTCTTCTGGTCGCCGACGAGGTTGAGCGCGTCATCCTGAATCTGGAACCCGACTCCGAGCTTTACACCAAATTCAAACAGATCGTCCAAAACATTCTCCCTTGCCCCGGCCACTATTGCCCCTAGCCTGCATGGGCTCGCAATCGTATACCACGAAGTCTTACGCTTGCACATTTCAAAGTAGTCGTTCTCATTGAGGTCCCATCTTTTCGCGGCGACCCATCC
>JAPCJM010000035.1 GCA_027886945.1 Nitrososphaerota archaeon | reverse complement strand
GACTGGAGTACAGGCGGCGATAAACCAAGCTTTCTTTGACCTCTTGGAAGCCATAGTCGTCTTCCCAGTCGAGGACGAGACCAAACTCTCTGACAAATTGGGGCGCGTCCTTCCCGACGCCTTCGTCATGAAGGGAGGTTCGACCGCGCTCGACCTCGCCAGAACCGTCCACAGCGAGCTTGCAGAAGGGTTCCTCTACGCGATAGACGCGAGGAATGGGAAGAGGCTGGGCGCGGACCACGTCCTAGGGAACAGGGACATCGTCAAGATAGTGTCAAGCGGCAAGAGGGGGTAGCTGCTCGGCCTTCCTTTCCTCCGGCCTCGAGATCAGCTTGCTCTTCCTAACGCCGACATGCCTAAGGTGCGTAACCTTCTTCGCCTCGTTGTAGACATCCGACGCCACCTTCTGAAGTACCAACTCCTGGGCAAAGCCTTCTTAGTTCATGCCCGCCGCCTTTTCAGCGATCACTCGGTCCATGATTAGCCTAAGATCGTGCTTCTTTGAGCTGTTCATCTTGCCCTGGGAAAGTGCTGTGCAGTATACGCGCACCACATACCCGTCCTTGGTCGTGTAGTCATGGATAAGGTCCGACATCGATGAACCCCTTCTGATGAGGCTTCTGAGGAACTCTCGTGAATATTCGTGCCCTTTGAAAACAGTGTGCGCAGTCTCCCCCTCCACCCGGTCAACCTGGAAGAAGAGCTTGAAGGCGTAGTGTTGTGGATCCTGCTTCAGGATGTCATACAGTGTGGTCTCTATCACTCTCCCCGCGGGTTTCTGGATGTCTGTCAGAGGGATTCGTGCGATGGGGGCGTTGCCGAACGAAGGTGAGGCGGTAACGACGACCCATGACTTCAACTTCCACTTGTCCCTTACCTTTGCGACTTTCTTCGGCAAACGAAGGCGCCCCGTCTGATTCGGCTTATAACCTCACTGTCGGCTGAGCGTGTCCATCCCGCCCATGTATGGTCCCAGGACCTTCGGGATGATTATCGACCCGTCCTTCTGCTGGAAGTTCTCGACGAGGGCAACGAGAGTTCTCGTCACCACCGCGCTGGAATTCAGAGTGTGGACGAGGATGGTGGGCTCGCTCTGTTTCACCCTGTACCTGATTCGGAGCCGCCGAGACTGGAAATCAGTGACATTGCTGGCAGAGGCCATCTCCCTGTACTTCCTTTGCCCTGGCAACCAGGCCTCGAGGTCGAAGGTCTTCGCCGACATGAAACCCGTGTCCCCGCTGCAAAGCTCCACCACCCTGTGTGGTATCCCAAGCTCCCTGTAAATCTGCTCGGCGTTCGAGATGAGCTCCTCGTGAAGCCTCCAGCTGTCCTCGGGTCTGCTGAAGACAACTTGTTCGACTTTGTAGAACTGATGGACCCGGAATATCCCCTTGGTGTCCTTCCCATGTGCGCCAGCCTCAACCCTGAAGCAAGGACTGAAACCGCAATATCTGGTTGGGAGCCGAGACACCTCGAGGATCTCGTCCATATGCATCGAGACTAGCGGGTGCTCCGACGTTGCGATCAAATGAAGGTCCTCGCCTTCGACCTTGTAGATTACGGGCCCGAAGTCGTCCAGGTTTACCACGCCCTCATAGGCGGCCCTGTTGAGCATGAAGGGAGGTTCCACTGGGGTGTATCCCCGAGAGCGCAGGAAGTCGAGGGCGTACTGCATGATGGCGTGCTCCAGTTTGACTGCGTCCCCTTTCAGAAAGAAGAAGCGAGCAGCGGCGACCTTGGCCCCCCTTTCGATGTCAACCATTCCTAGACCTGTGAGCAGGTCGATGTGGTCCTTCGTCTCGAACCCGAACTCGGGAGGCTTCCCCCAAGTCCGAACGGTCACGCTCTCGGTTTCGTCCTTTCCCGTCGGGACTGTTTCGTGGAGGACGTTGGGGAGGCTCAGGAGTATTTTCGTCAGCCTTGCGTTTCTCTCCTCGGCCTTTGACTCGAGGTCCTTGATCTTCTGGGGTACGTCCTTGACTTCCTTGAGTTTGGCTTCGATGGGCGCCCCCTTCTTTTTCAACTCAGCGACCTGGGCGGTAAGCTCGTTCTGCTTGTGTCGTAGTCTGTCGACCTCGGTCTTGAGCTTCCTCCATGCCTCGTCCGCCTTCACAGCTTCCTCGACCAGAGGAATTTTGTCTACTGCCCCCCTTTTTTTCAGGCTCTGGACTATCGCGCCAGGATTCTCTCGGACAAGCTTGACGTCCATCATTTAGACTGTAATCCTCCTACTGCGGCGTCGCCACCATGCGATAAAAGCCATACCTCCTCGAACAGACGAACATCGCGAAGGATGGAGAGTGCTGTCGAGACGGCGGTCTGAGGGGAGTCGGTCTCGACTTTGAATTTCAACGTGCTCCCCACCCCTTTGGCAGAGAGCCTCAAGGACCTCGGGCCACCCTCATTGTCAGGAGAGAGAACGGATTGGAGCCCTCTTCGTGCTTCGGGGTCCTTGCAGGTCAACGTGAGCTGGACCGAGACTGTCAACTGGATACTTTTTCCGAGACCGCCTTTGAGAAATCGACAGCCCTCGATGAAGGGATTTTCGCGCCGGCCGCCATGGAATGCCCGCCTCCAACCCCGTCGACTGCTTCGGCTGCTTCCTGCATGATCAAGCCCAGGTTGACCCTCCCTTGGAAGTTATCTCCGACCCTCGAAGAAATTTTCAGGTCAGTGCCCCGGCTTGAGGCGCTGCCTACTACCACTTTGTCCTTGAACTCCAACGAAGAAGTGAGTATGGAAATCACAGGGCCGAGTAGCTTCTCGTCCACAAGTCCCTCTCCGTGCACCAACACGACGCTCCCATGGGACTCGATCCTCGCCGGCTCAGATGTAAGACCGTCGAGGGCTTTGTTGATCCCGGTCCTGTATTCGTACAGGGTCTTCATCGCTGCCTTCAGCGCTTCTGACCTGTCCCCCAGACAGATGGAGATTCCTGTTCCAGCGGCACTCATCCTCCCGCACGCGTTCAGAAGCGTCCCGAACTCCCTTGCGTCTCGGAGGGGGGTAAACGGATCTTCAAACCCGAAAGTGTAGACCTCCCCCACCAGGCTCGCGAGTGCTTCGGTCGCCCCCTCGGAAGGGCCCACAGCGCTTGCCAGAACTTCTGTCAATTTCATCTTTTCCTCAGGGGTGAGGGACGAGATGGTCCTCCATGTGCTACCATCTTTCAGCACGAGCCCTGACTGGTGCAGAGCTGCAAGGACTGAGTCTTTGCTCCCGGTGAGGCCCTTGAGGAAGGGGGTGGATGTCAGGGCGATCGCTTCGTGGATCGGCCGGGTCTCCCGGCCGGTGAACATGAGGTCGCGAGACGCTGCAAGCAGACCGCCTGCTTGTGCATCTTGAACCGCCGTTTCGTTGAGCCCTGAGAGTGCCCTTCCCGGTACT
>JAPCJM010000034.1 GCA_027886945.1 Nitrososphaerota archaeon | reverse complement strand
GTGAAGAAGGCGCTCTAGCTCCTCAGTCTCACTAGGGCCTGACCGCGCTTAACGGTAGCGCCGTCGCTGACCAAGGCCTCTGAAACTTCCCCTTCGCGGTCTGACCTGACTGCGATTTCCATCTTCATTGACTCGATGATAACCAGCGGGTCGCCGACCCTGACCTTCTCCCCTGCCTTTACCAAGGTCCCAATGACTCGCCCCGGCATGGGCGCGACGACGACGTCCTTCTGGACGGCTACCATTGGCGACTCTGAGTGAGATAGTGCTATCGCGGCAGCAGGGCGCTGAAAAGAGAAGTGCTCCCCGTTTAGAGAAATCTCGACCCTCTGGCTGTTGGCCTCCAGCAGGGTCACGCTGAGCGGCTTGTCCGACACCTCGGCTACGAGTTCGTTCGGTCCTACGCCCCTCTTGAGCTTCAGTAGGTACGTGTTCTTCCCCACAGTCACCCGAAAGCCGTCGCCGGCCCGGACGGCTTCGACGACAAATAATCCGTCAGGCCCTTGGAGCCTATACTGTGTCAGAGAAGCGTGCCTCCTTGCGGGCTGCTTGTTTTATGATCCTCGTGGTGGAAGCCCTTTGTGCCTGCGTCGTCCATCCCGATTCCATGATGGCCGCGGCGATCGCCGCTCCTCGTTCTGCGAGCAAGGCCCTTTCGTCTGAGAGCTTCTCTGCGAGGGATTCTACGACCCTGTTCCTCTGCATGAACAGGACGTCCAGGTTCCATTTGGAGAACTCTTCGTGGCGGAGGATGAACCTCTGAAGGGGGATCGTCGTCTTCACCCCCTCGATTTCGAACTCGTCGAGGGCGATGATCATTCTCTTCCTGACCTCTTCCAGGTCCTTTCCACGGACTATCAGCTTCGCGAGGAGGGAGTCGTAGTACTCGGGGACCTCATAGCCCGGATAGAGGGCAGTGTCAATCCTGACCCCTGCTCCACCCGGGAAGAACAGTCGCTCGATTTTGCCGCTGGAGGGTGCGAAGCCGGACGCGGGGTCTTCAGCGTTAATCCTGCACTGCATGGCAGCGCCTACTGGCATAACGTCTGCCTGGCCGTAGTCAATCCCATCCCCTGCGGCAATCTCGAGCTGCTCCTTGACCAGGTCCAGCCCGGTCACCATCTCTGTCACCGGGTGCTCGACCTGGAGTCGGGAATTGACCTCGATGAAATAGAAATCGTGGTTCGCGTCCATCAGGAATTCGATGGTGCCGATGTTCTCGTAGCTCAGGGCCTTGGCGATGTTTACCGCGTACTCTCCGACCTTTGCCCTGGCAGACTCGCTCAGTCCGGGTGCAGGGGTCATTTCCAGGAGCTTCTGATGTCTCCTCTGGATGCTGCACTCCCTCTCTCCGAGCTGGATCACTTTACCAGACCCGTCGGAGACCACTTGAACTTCGATGTGGCGGGCAGGTTTGATCAGTTTCTCCACGAAGAGGCCGGCCTTGCCAAGGGAGCGCTTCATCTCGGAGGAAGCGAGATTGAACCCCTGGAGGAGCTGCCTGTCGTCGGCTGCCTCTCTGATCCCTCTTCCGCCTCCTCCGAACGCGGCCTTGAGGAGGACCGGATATCCCAACTCGTGGGCTGCTTCCAGGGCCCCTTCTGGACTGTAGAAAACGGTCTCACCCCCTTCGATGACGGGGACGCCGGCCTTTCTTACGATCCTCTTGCAGTCGACCTTGTTGCCAGCTATGACGAGGGTGCGGGGCTTCGGTCCGATGAACTTGATTCCTGCCTGCCGGCAGGTCTCGGCCAGGTTCCAGTTTTCGGAGACGAAGCCATAGCCCGGATGAAGGGCGTCGACGCCTGAGTCGACGGCGGTCTGAACCAATCTGTCGATGTTCAGATAGCTGTCCCCTGGGTCAGCCGGGCCTATCCTGACTGCCCTGTCGGCCAGCTTGACGTGGAGGGCGTTGATGTCGACGTCGGAGTAGACGGCCACGGTCTTCACCCCGAGGAGCTTGCAGGTGCGGATGATCCTGACGGCGATTTCTCCACGGTTGGCTATGAGGACGCTGTTGAACAAATCAGTTCTGTTGACCTAGCTGGAGGTTCGGGCTTTTACTGCAATCTGGACGGACCTGAACACTTTCAGGCCACTCCTTCCCGTAATCGTCCACAATCGGCCTTTCATTTATTAACAGAAATGAAATCCGCGTCTTCGACGGGGTCATGCTCTCTCCTCCGAAGAGCGAAGCCCACCTATGCCCATAGTGGTGGTGGACATCAAAAGATACCATGTCTGCGTGTGGTTCGCGCAGGAGCGCAGGGCAAAGATGAAGCTGTGAAGGGGAACCCGGCGACTCCGGTAATCCTCCGAGCAGAAGCCCCGAAGTTGGCTTGAAGGGATATGTCCAGTCAATTCAACAGAACCAACAAGTCGAACTACAGTTGAATGTTGCCATGTTTTTTCGTTGGACGGAACTCGCTCTTGCTGTTAAGCGAAGCGAAGGCGGCGACGAGTTTGCGGCGGGTTGCTGCTGGGAGTATTACCTCGTCGATTATTCCTCGGCTTGCGGCAACATAGGGGTTCGCGAACTTCTTCCGATAATCGGCGGCAAGCTGTTTTCTCATTCCATCAGGGTCTGCAGAGGATTCAATCTCCTTTCTGTTGATTATGTTGATGGCTCCCTCGGGGCCCATGACGGCGATTTCCGCGCCAGGCCATGCGTAGTTGATGTCGGCCTTGCTGTACTTGGAGCCCATGGCACAGTACGCTCCCCCGTAGGCCTTCTTCACGATCAGGGTGACCTTCGGGACCGTGGCCTCGCAGTAGGCGTAGAGGAGCTTGCAGCCGTGGCGGATCAGGCCGCGGTGCTCCTGGTCAGTGCCGGGGAGATAACCTGGGACGTCGACGAGGGTGAGGATTGGAATGTTGAACGAATCGCAGAACCGGACGAACCTTGCGGCCTTGTCGGAGCTGTCGACGTCCAGGGCACCGGAGAGGAACATCGGCTGGTTAGCTACCACGCCCAGGCTCCTGCCTGCCAAGCGGGCGAAACCGACTGTGACATTCTGAGCCCAGCCAGCATGGACTTCCAGGTAGTCGCCTCCGTCGACAATCCTTTGGACTATCGTCCTGATGTCGTACGCCTTGTATGGCTCCTCGGGGGCGAGTTTGCTTAGCTCCGGGTCTTCGGCGTCCGCATCGGTGGACGCCTCGAAGCTCGGTGGTGACTCTGAATTGTTCTGGGGAAGAAACGACAACAACTTCCTAATCGTCGAGAGACATTCCTGCTCGTTTTCCATGAGAAAGTGGGCGACCCCGCTCTGTGTGGCGTGAATCATGCTCCCGCCCAGTTCCTCGAATGTTACGGTCTCTCCCAGTGCAGCTTTCACTACATCGGGTCCCGTGACGAACATCTGGCCGATCCCCTTCACGATAAATGTGAAGTCTGTCATGGCAGGGGAATAGACCGCGGCCCCGGCGCAGGGCCCCAAGATTGCGCTGATTTGCGGGATTACTCCGGACGCAAGC
>JAPCJM010000033.1 GCA_027886945.1 Nitrososphaerota archaeon | reverse complement strand
CTTTGCCCCGTCGTGTACTGTGACATGAGAGGGCTCCTTTCAATGAGACGATATAAGCCTTAACGTCTCATGAAGAATCCGTATTGAGCCTCTACAAAACGCTCTCATCTAGCGAACCTCGAAGGGGACTATGTTCCCGTTATGGTCGTATACCCCCAGGTTGTCGTTCGTCGCGTAGGGATATCCCATTATCACCATGATCTTGCCTGAGGCGTGGAGGAGGTCCTCATGCGAAGGCGAGTGGTTCCCCGACGGATGCGAATGGGCGACTCCGAGGTACGACAGGTCTATGGGGAGCATCCACCAGCTGAATGACGAGAAGGCCGCTCCGTGGTCGGCCGCAGGAGGAACGACCACGCCCGTCACTTCCACGACTCCTTTCTTCGACTTTCCTCTCAGAAGTAGGATTCCTTCGTTGGGGTATGCCATGCGGGAATAGGTGAAGAGGCTGTCCACGACTTTGGGGTGGAAGATTACCTTCTCGACGGGCATCGACGGGACCTACTTCAGAATCCTGACGAAGTTCCCGACTACTGCATTTCCCTCGGGGTTCTCCTTCGTGTAGCGCTCTGGGTGGAACTGGACTCCGTAGAGTGGGCGCTTCTCGTGTTTCATCGAGGCGATCTCGCTGGTTGCGCTCTTCGCCAGGAGCCTGAAGCCTCCGGGAAGGGACCTCACGACTTCATGCCTGGACTCTAGAAGCATCATTGACTTTGGGAGTCCTTCGAAGAGCGGGTCATCTGCCAGGACTTTCGTTTCGACCATCTCAAGGACGTGCCTTCCATCCTTGACCACCTCTGCCCCGAAAGTTCGAGCCATCATCTGGTGCCCGAAGCAGACGCCTAGGACTGGGACCGTGGATTCGAGGATCGCTTCCGATTCGCTTGCGAACTTTGCTCTCGTCCTCTCTTCCGACATCATATCAGGAGAGCCGCTCAGGACAACGCCATCAAAGGAGTCGAACATTCGGCGCGAGAGTCCGTCCCAATCGACTGAAGTGACCGCGGCGCCGTTTGCTTCGATGCATTGCCGGAGCCGTTCGAAGCGCTCGAGCGTCGGGTAGTTGTTGACCGCGAGGACCCTGACCAATGTTCCGGTAGGGGAAGTTTCGCGATAAGAACTTTCGGGGATTTGTCTCGAGTTCTCAGAACAGTTTAAAAGGGCTCAGAATTCGTTGGGCGAAAGGAGCTAGGAAAAAGAAAATGTTTGCACCATCGGCAGGTTACGACAGGGCGATTACGATCTTTTCGCCCGATGGCAGGTTGTACCAGGTCGAGTACGCGCTCGAGACTGTAAGGAGAGGGAGCCTGGCGGTCGGCATTCGGACCAAGGACGGGATAGTGCTGGCCGTTGAAGAAAAAGGAAGGAAGCTCCAAAGCGGGGACTCTGTAATCAAGATGTTCCAGATTGACGACCATGTTGGGGCGGTCGGGGCAGGATACATCCCTGACGCCAGGATACAGGTCGACAGCGCGAGGGTCCTTGCCCAGAGCAACAGGCTGATCTACGATGAGCCAGTCGACATCGAGACCATAGCGAAGAAGATTGCTGACATGAACCAGCAGTACACGCAGTACGCCGGCGTCAGGCCCTTCGGAGTTTCACTGATAATCGCAGGGGTCGACGAAGGATCGGGTCCGGTAGTCTTCTTGGCAGACCCGACGGGGACCTATTCTGGGTTCGCCGGCATCGCCATAGGGCAGGGAAGCGACCAGGTCAATGATTACCTGGAAAAGAACTATGCCGCAGACCTTTCCCTCGACGCAGCAGTGACTCTGGCAATCGAGTGCATCTACCTGGTGAGCGAGGACAAGACGGGGACCGCCCATATCAAAGTCGCGGTAGTTGAAACCGCGACCAAGAGGTGGAGACGCCTCGGAGACCAAGAGATAAGCAAGGGCGCCTCCGCTGCCAAGACCAGGTCTGACAAGCCGCCAGCAAAGAGCTCCTAAGTAGCGTCGGACGGAATGAGCGGGTCGTTCGGACACGGGGGAGGGGACTTCAAACCCAGGACCAACGAGTCATCAAGATTCACTACGGTTCGTATTACCATCGAGGGAGAGCATTATGAGATTCTGGTCAACCCTGATTCTGCTCTCGCCTTCAAGCAGGGGAGGAACGTCGAGCCTTCGGCAGTAATTGCTGTCGATGAGGTGTATTCTGATTCCCGCAAGGGGCTCAGAGCAGGCAGTGAGAAGCTGAAGTTACTCTTCGGCACCGAAGACCTCGCCAAGGCGGCCCTGGAGGTGCTAAGACGAGGAGAGCTCAACCTGACCCAGGAACAGAGGAAGAGGTTGACGGAAGAGAAGCGGAGGGCGATCATAGCGGCGATTTCCAAGAACTTCGTGGACCCAAGGACACTCCTGCCACACCCACCGACGAGAATCGACCAGGCGATGCAGGAGGCCCGCGTGACGGTGGACCCGTTCCAGGACCCCAATGAGCAGATGAAGACGATTGTGGAGAGTCTCAGGACTATACTCCCAATGAAGTCGGAGAAGATCAAGCTCCTGGTTAGGGTAGCGGCACAATATTCGGGCCAGGCCATAGGCGTTCTGAAGAACTACGGAGACATACTGAAGGAGGAGTGGTTGGCGGACGGGACTCTTTCCGCAATAGTAGAAATACCCGCCGGGGGACAGCCCGGCCTGCTGGACCGCCTCGGCTCCACGACGAAGGGAGCGGCGCAGGTTACAGTGGTGAAATAGAGAATGCCAATGATACAAAGGAAGCAGGTGATACCGGGGGACGTCATCGCGAAGGGGAACTACAGGTACGGGAGCAATATCGAGAAGAGGGGAGACGAATACATCGCGCTCAGGGTTGGTTTGGCGGAAGTTGGAATGGACGCCCTGAAGCTCAACCCACTCACTGGCCCCTACCTCCCCAGGGCTGAAGATGAGGTGATTGGGAAAGTAGCAGACATCAACGGCTTCGGCTGGGTCGTGGACATTAATTCATGCTTCGACGGTTTCCTCCCTGCATCTTTCGTATTCGGAAGGGAGTTCTCCCCGGCGACCCACGACCTTTCGAGCAAGTTTGCGCTCGGGGATATGATAGGTGCCAGAATCGAGTCCTATGAGAGGTCAAGGGACCCTCAGCTGAGCATCAGGGGGCAAGGCTATGGGAAGATAGAATCGGGAGAAATCATTAAGATATCACCAACAAAGGTGCCGCGATTAATCGGAAGGAGAGGTGCGATGATAAACATCATAAGCGAAAAGACTGGGTGCGACATCAGGGTCGGCCAGAACGGCGTGGTCGTCGTGAACGGGACGCCTGAAGGCATCGTCAAGGCGGCCAGGGCCATCAAGATGGTCGATGAGGAGGCCCACTCGGCAGACCTGATGGCGAAAGTCGAAGCGTACCTTGGAGGGACTGAAGTTGGAAAATAAGAAAAAGAAACTGATCGACGATAAGGGCAAGAGGCTCGACGGCAGGAAGTGGGACGAGCTCAGGCCCATACGCCTGCAGGTAGGATTAATGAAGAACGCCGACGGGTCTGCTTACATCGAGTGGGGGAAGAACAAGATAATGGCGGCGGTGTACGGGCCCAAGGAAGTGCACCCCAAGCACCAGGTCCTT
>JAPCJM010000032.1 GCA_027886945.1 Nitrososphaerota archaeon | reverse complement strand
GACCTCTACATGAGCTGACCACCGTGGTAGAAATCGCAAATCTCTCCAAGGTGCTGAAGGAGGCTATGAAGGGGGGCAAGTCGGCTTTCGGGGCGAAGGAGAGCCTGGCCGCGGTCAAGGGAAGCAAAGCAGTGCTCTGCACAAAATCAATCCCGCCGGCCCTCGGGACGAAGCTCAGAGAAGAGGCGAAGAAGCACGGAGTCCCCGTCGTCGAGCTCACGCAGTCTTCCATCGAGCTCGCAAGGATGGTGGGGAGGCCCTACAAGGTGTCCGCCATGGCTCTTAGAAATGTAAGCGATTCAGACGTCAAGCAGCTGATGCGGTGATGACGAAGTGCCCGAGATAAAACTCTCCTCCGACGAGCTCTCCCTGATGTCCATGTTCCAGGGGATGACTGGGGCGACCGCCCGGGACTGCGTGATAGACGAAAAGAGGAACAGGGTCATCTTCGTGATAGCTAAGGGTCAGATGGGCCTCGCCATCGGCAAGGACGGCGCCTCCGTAAAGAAGATCGAGCGGACGGTCAGGAGGCCTGTAGAGGTGGTCGAATGGGCCGATGACGTCGAAGGCCTCGTCAAGAACTCCCTGGGGGCCAAGTTCGTGCAGGAGGTCAGGGTCAGCGACAGGCTCGACGGGACGAAGGGCGTTGTCGTTATCGTCGACTCACGAAAGAAAGGGGCCGTCCTCGGCCTGGGGGGCAAGAACGCCGAGAAGGTTAGGCTACTCGCGCGCCGCTACTTCGACATAGACAACGTGCAGATTACGAGCGAGCTTTGAACCGTTTAAATACAATAAGGGAAGGCAGCGTCTGAAACATGCCGGGTTCGCCGCGGGGAGAGTTCTCTGCCAGACAGATTTCACTGAAGCGCCAGAGGTTCCGCTGGTCGAACAAATGGTACAAGAGACGGAAGCTAGGCCTCGACTACAAGTCCGACCCTCTCGAGGGGGCGCCCCAGGCCAGGGGGATAGTCCTGGAGAAGGTGGGGATTGAATCGAAGCAGCCCAATTCAGCGATCCGCAAGTGCGTCCGCGTTCAGATAGTGAAGAATGGAAAGCAGGTCACTGCATTCCTTCCCGGCGACGGCGCCCTCAACTTCGTCGACGAACACGACGAGGTACTTTTGCAGGGGATAGGTGGGTCGATGAAGAGGGCCATGGGTGACATTCCGGGTGTCCGGTGGACGGTGTTCAAGGTCAATGGGGTTTCGCTCAATGAGCTAGTCTACGGACGCAAGGAAAAGCCGAGGAGATAGCATGAGCAAACAATCTCTCGAATATCCCAACCTCCTGCTCTGGGAGAAGTGGGACCTTACAGGAGTAAAGATCGAGGACCCTGGGCTGCAGAACGTCATCAGCTTGAAGCCGACCCTCATCCCGCATTCCGGGGGCCGTCACGAACACAAGAAGTTCGGGAAGACCAGGATCAACGTGGTCGAGAGGCTGGTCAACGGATTGATGCATTTTGGGAAGAAGTATGCAAAGAACACTGGGAGGATGGGAGGGAAGAAGCAGAAGTCTCTCAATGCAGTGAAGACTGCCTTCACGATTATTGAGCTCAAAACGGGGCAGAACCCCGCCCAGCAGTTAGTCAAAGCCATTGAGAACGCGGCTCCCAACGAGGACACGACAAGGCTCAGTTACGGGGGCGTGGTCTACCACCAATCGGTCGACATCTCTCCCGTACGCAGAGTCGACCTCGCGCTGCGTTTCATCTCTGAAGGGGTCAGGGACGCATCGTTCGGCTCTCCTAGGACCGTCGAAGAAGTTCTGGCTGATGAAATTGTCCAGGCCGCAACGGGCGACTCAAACAGCTACGCGGTCAAAAAGAAGAACGAACAGGAACGCGTCGCCATGGCGTCTAGGTAGAACCCTTCGCTTCGGCACCGTCCTCTTTCTTCCTCAACGCCAACCCTCTAAGTTCATTCTCGAGCTCGGGAGGTTCCGTAACCATTGACGCCGGGTTCGACAGAAAGAGCCTCGCCAGCTGGAGGACCTGGGGTGCTCGGAATCTCTGCAAGCGGTGGGACATCCTGAAATCATACTTCGGGTCTTTGGCCACAGCGTCCAGGACCTCAAGACGGGACATCCCAATGGCGTCGCGGAGCAGGTATCCCGCCTTAAGCTGGGTCACCATGTCGTCCTCGGCATAAACAATCAGCGTCGGCTTCCTGAGCTTCTGAAGTCGGGGAAGCTGTTCTTTGTCGTAGGCGCTCGCGATAAGCACGAGCGAATTCACGGCTTCGGGCCAACCCATGGACAGCTCCAACGCAACCTGTCCTCCCCACCCGCTCGCCATAAGACTGAACCGGTGAAGCCCCAATTTCTCCGCCAAATCCCTCAGCGTGTGGGCCTGCGCCCTATGGTCGGGGGTCTCCAACGGCCTCGAAGACTTCCCGTGCCCGAGGAGGTCTGGCGCAATGATCTTGTAGGTGTCGGCAAGCCCCATGAAAGGCTCCCATACCCTCCAAGATTCTGAATGCTCGCTCCCATGGACAAGCAGCAACGGCTCGCCGCTGCCCGCCGAAGCGTAATTGATGGTGAACTCCCCAGCCGCGACCTGCCGTTCCGTCGCTTCCATTCAGGCAACGCCTGCTGACTCGCCTTTCAAACCTTTCCGCTCGGGTCTTAATTCAACAATGATGCTTTCAAAGCGTGCTCGCAGCTCACTGCGGTTCGATGGTAGCCGGCGGCTTCGACGAAACAGAGTATGAAACCCCTACAACCCCTCCGACTTCATTCGTGATTCTGTTCGAAATCCTCTCGAGGACCTGCGGGTCGAGCCTGGTCCAGTCCGCAGTCATTGCGTCGACCGATTCGACGACTTTGACTATCACCTGATGCCCGAGGCGCCTTTCATCCCCGAGGACCCCCGTAACCATGTCGTCTCCCACATAGGCGAAAGCCTGCCAGACTTTTGTGTAGAGTCCCTCCTCCTCGAGTGTGTCCTCCACTATCTTGCTTGCTAGGCGGCAAATCCTGAGCTTCTCTTCTGTAACTTTACCTACGACCCTCACCGCAAGTCCGGGTCCGGGGAATGGATGCCTCTCCACTACCTTCCTTGGAAGTCCAATCAGGGCACCCAATTCCCTGACCTCGTCCTTGTACAGGTCTCGGAGAGGCTCTACCAACTTCATGGAAAGGTCCGAGGGGAGCCCCCCAACGTTGTGGTGCGTCTTTATGACCGAGGCCGGACCAGTCGACCTTCCACTTTCTATGACATCTGGATAGAGCGTCCCCTGGGCGAGGTATTCGAACGGGCCCTCCTCCTTTGCAAACTCCTCGAAAACGTCAGCAAACGTCCTCCCGACCACCCTCCGCTTCTCTTCAGGGTCAGCGACCCCCGCCAGGGCCTCCAGGAATCGTTCCGAGGCATTCACCATGGTTACCGTTACCCCAAGTTCTTCTCCGAGGAAACTCTTGACATGCTCGGCTTCCCCCGACCTGAGTAGCCCAGTGTCGATGAAGACGCTCCGCAGCCGATCTCCGATTGCTTTGTGCAGAAGCGCAGCTGTCACCGAGGAGTCCACACCCCCAGACACCCCGCAGAGGACCCTCCCCTCAAGCTTGGAAAGGCCCTGCACCGACTGCGCCAGGAACCCCTGCATGCTCCAGTT
>JAPCJM010000031.1 GCA_027886945.1 Nitrososphaerota archaeon | reverse complement strand
TACAACGGCCTGAAAGTCTCAGGCTCCGATGGCGTCGAAATCCCCCGCCTCGACGAGCAGAGGGTTGAGAAAATCTACTTCGACAGGTCGCAGAACAAGGCAGACTGGAAGACGATCGGGGTGGCGAGGCAGGAGCCATCGGTCGTCAGGAACTATCTGAGGGGGATTCTCTCCAGAGTCAACGTCAAGGCGATCGCTCAAAGGAAGTTCGTAATAGTCATGGACATCGGGAACGGGGCCCAGTCGGGAGCTGCGCCCTACCTCGTCGAGTCATTGGGATGCAAGGTAATTACGCTCAACTCCGTGGTGGATGGGAGCTTCCCCGGAAGGGGACCTGAGCCGACCCCCGACACACTGAAGGACCTCTCAGCGGCCGTGAAATCGGTTGGCGCGGACCTGGGCGTGGCCTATGACGGAGACGGGGACAGGTCGATGTTCTGCGACGAGGATGGCCGGGTCCTTTGGGGAGACCAGAGCGGCTGCCTCCTGGCCGATTTCGTGCTGGAAAAACATCCGGGAGGGACCATCGTGACGTCCATCGCTTCGAGCCAAGCCATCGAGACTGTCACCAAGAGGCATGGGGCAAAGGTCCTGCGGACCAGGGTAGGGAGCGTCGAAATCGCCAGGACTATCCTGGAAAGGAACGCCGTCTTTGGCTTCGAAGAGAACGGCGGGTGCATCTACCAACCGCATATCCCTGTCCGCGACGGAGGCATGACGACGGCCCTGATGCTCGAATGTCTTGCGGCCAGGGGTATGTCCTTCTCCAAGGCCCTCTCCTTCGTGGTCCCGAAGTTCTTCCAGGCCAAGACCAAGCTCGAGGTCAACCGAAAGAAGGTCGACGCAGTGATGAGGGCCATCGAGAGGCAGGCAAAGGGTGAGGTCGAGAGGGTTGACGGGGTCAAAATCTGGACCGACGAGAAATCCTGGGTCCTTGTCAGGCCAAGCGGTACTGAGCCAATTGTGAGAATATTCGCCGAGTCGGACACTCAGGAGAAGGCGGACCAGCTCTTGAAGAAATTCGGGAAGGTCGTGAAGACAGCCTCAGCGTAGATGCGTCCAGCCTTCATCGCGTATCGGCCTGTTGGAGCCCTTGGCTCGCAACTCCACCCGCCCCTTCCTCGAAGTCGCCCTCCCAATTTCCGTCAATTCCCCGCCTGCTTTTCTGACCGCTTTCGCGGCTGACGGGAGCTTTGACCCCTTGACCGTCCCGACAATCACGTACTCCTCGCCACCTTCCAGAACCAGTTCCTCGATGCTCAGTCCGTTCATCCTTGCGAACTTGTCCACTCCCGGTCCGACAGGCAGCGCGCTCACTTCGAACCCAACCCCACTTTCCTTGGCCAATGTATGGAGGCTCCTGGCGAGGCCGTCGCTCGAGTCCATGGCCGACGTGAGATAGGGGGCTAGGGCAAGGCCTACTTGCAAGTTCGGGGCCGGGTGGAGAACGCTCTCTTCGGCCGTTTCCGCGAACTTCGCCTCGGCCGATGCCCCTTCCATCAGGATTTTCAGACCCGCCGACGTGTACCCGAAGGGCCCCGTCACTACGACCTTGTCTCCTGGCGAGGCTCCGGCGCGCGTAACCAGCTTCTTGGCGAACCCCACCATCGCGCAGTCTATGATGAGCTCCCTCGACTCGTTTGTGTCCCCTCCCACCAGGTGCATCCCCCATTCGCGCTCCGCATCTCTGATGCCCAAAGCCAGCTCCTCCACTTGCTCCTGGGTCACCCCCTTCCTCAAACCCAGTGAGACAAGGAACGAATCTGGTTTTACTCCCTTTGCTGCGAAGTCGCTTACGCACATCGCAACTGCTTTGCGAGCAGCCTGTCTGTAGGTCATGCCCATTGGGACGTCCGTCCCTTCGACCAGCATGTCGACCTTCGCTACAAGTTTCCCTGGCCCGACAGGAATCAAGGCAACGTCATCCCCGACCCTTGTGTATCCCATTGGGACCTTTCCTGCCCTGCCGACTATCGATTCAATGACGCTGATTTCGTCGGGCGTGCTACCCGCTCAGCTCCCTGAGTTTCTTGGCAAACGACTTCGCAATCTGGGCGGCGGCATCGGATGTCCGGGCTTCGGCCGAAACCCTGACGACGTTCTCTGTCCCCGAAGGCCTCACCAAGACCCACGAGTGTCCAGGCAGAATTAGCTTGAACCCATCCGTCAGGTCCGCCTCGTCGTATTTGCTTCCCAGCCTCTTTATCCCCTTCTGTGCCTTGATCCTCGACATCCCCATCGCCACCCTTTCTTGCTGGTAGACTGGGACCGAATCGTAGAAGCTCCTTCCATTCCGCTTCAGTGCCCTGATGATCGCCAGACCTGCAAGCATCGAATCTCTGCAGTAGTTGAATGCGCCGTCGATCAGTCCTCCGCTACTCCCCTCGCCCCCCAATCTTGCCCCCTTCTCTTTCATCAGCGTGACAACATTGGCCTCCCCAACCTTGGACCTGAACACTTCGCCTCCTGCCTTCCTCGCCACATCATCTATCGCCTGCGTTGTGTCTAGGGAGACAACCACCTTCTTCTCCCGTGTCTCCGCGAGCATCTCGGACAGGGCAAGGGTCAGCATGTAGTCCCCCGTTCTCTTCTTCCCCAATGAGTCGACGATTACAAGCCTGTCCCCGTCGCAGTCGAACCCAAGGCCTACGTCCGAACCTTTCTCTTTGACGACCTTCTGCAGAAGGGCAAGGTCATCAGCAACCGGGTCTACCGTCCGGTTGAAGACTCCGTAGCTGTCGTTCACCGACATCACCTCGCATCCGAGTCGCGTCAAGAGCGGGACCGCGTGGGCAATCGCCGCTCCTCCTCCCAAATCCCGTGCCACTTTGACGCCTTCACACGACCCTGGACCGAACCTCTCCAGCAGGTCTGCGACGTAAGACGGATTGGGACCTTTTCTTATCGAACCGGCCCTGAATTCTCCGACCTGTCCAGATGTACCTACCACGGCGTCAAATGTCTCCTTTCCTATTCCCGCTCCATCGACTACGAACTTCAGGCCGTTGAACTCCGGCTCGTTATGCGAAGCTGTGACCATCACTGCTGGTCTCTGCCTCAACCTGCTCTCCCGGAAAAGTGCCGGGGTCGAGATTATCCCGTAATCCAGCACTATGGACCCCAAGGACGACAGACCCGCAGCCACTGCCTTGCTCATAGCGGGGCCGGTGGCCCTCGAGTCCCTTGCGAGCAGGTACTCTCGGGAGCCGGTCGCACTCCCAAAGTTTGTCGCGAACTTTGACACTTCGGCGAGGCTGAGGTCACTGTTTAGAATCCCTCTAATGCCGCTCAGCGAAGCTATCAAATCGACCGCTCCCCTTTCTCAGTTGTAGCTCAGATAAAGTAAAGGGATTCAGCCCGCCCAAGAACACATGTGAACCAATCTTCACCGGGGCAGTATGTCTTTTTGAGTTCCCTTCTTTTGATTTGCCAAGGCTCCAAAAGTAAAAGTTGCGGGTAAAGTCATTCCGAGTCCAAAGAACCACTAAGATTGGGGAGTACAAACTCACCGAAGTCTTCGCAGGCCTCGAAGCTTCTTCTGCGCTCGCCAAGGTCTTCGGCTCGAAGAGTCAGATGACGAAAATTGTGAAGCATCTGAAGCTCAGAGTCGAACCCCACGACTCGGGTCTATGGCTCGAT
>JAPCJM010000030.1 GCA_027886945.1 Nitrososphaerota archaeon | reverse complement strand
CCCCGACTCGGCACTTACCGTCTGGCTGTAGATCGGGACCTTCACCCTCCAGGCAACAAGGCTCAGCATCGGAATGGGGGGAGCTACAATCGCTTCCACGTGGAATTGTTCAGCCACTCGCTGGACAGCTTCCGCGAGCCTGACCGATCCTTCTCCGAGTATCTCAGGGTAATTCTTGAAGTTTACGATGAGCGTCCTCAACTGAACACCGCTCTGATGCCCTCATCGGTGCCTAAAAGGATGGTCTGGCTCCTAGTCTGGTCCCGGGTTTGATTAGGGTTCTTCAGAACCCGTCGTCATCCGAGTCCTCTTCCCATCCATCTTCATCGGAGTCGTTGTCCGAGTCTTCGTCGAGCTCTTGGTCCTCTTCGGACATATTCGGCCCCCGCGATTTCGATTGACCTTTTAAACGTCACGGTCAAGCAGACCCGAAACATTTGCCCGCGCCGATAATGAAGATCGGCCAAAAGTCGATTGCGAAAGCCGTTGGAATAATAGCGAAAGGCGGGTTAGTCGTGTACCCGACCGACACTGTCTACGGCCTTGGCGCCGACCCATTCAACGAGAAAGCTGTTCGGCGACTTTTCGCGGCCAAGGGAAGGTCCGCGAAGCCCGTCCCAGTTCTGTGCTCTTCTCTGCGGAAAGCATCAGAGCTAGTTGAATTGAGTGCGAGGGGTGTTGAGCTAGCTCGCGACCATTGGCCAGGTGCTTTCACCATAGTGGCCCCGCTCAAGAAGGAGTTACCCTCGATTCTCACACAGGGCACTGGAAATCTTGGTGTAAGGGTGCCTGCGCACCAGGCTTGCCTGAAACTTATTTCAGGCTGCGGCGGATGGTTGACCGGTACAAGCGCCAACCTCTCGGGTCAATTATCCGCTCGGACTGCTCAGGAAGCCGGTAAACAGCTCAGTGATTCCGTGGACCTGATCCTCGATGGAGGTTCGCTCGTCGGAAAAGAGTCCACGGTTGCACTTGTCGTCGGAGACAAGGTCACAATCTTAAGAAGCGGTCCCGTCGGGGTCGGAGAGGAGACGAAGCTCCGATGAACCTCATAGTCACCTCGGCGAAGGGACTGGAAGCCAGGGCGTCGGCCGAATTCAAGGAAATAGCCCTGCTGTCAGGCATTCGAAAGTTAACCATAGACAGGTCAGCCTATGACGGAGTAATCGAAGTGAATGTGGAGAACCCAAAACCCCTCCTTGCTTTCATCACGGACTTCGTCAAGTCCGAGCCCTTCAAGGTGAGGTTCATCATGCGAATAATCCCTGTTGACAAGGTCGTCGACACGAAAATCAATGCCATAGTCAAGGCTGTAAAGGAACTCTCCTCGGTTATCGCCCCAACAGAGACATTCAGAATCACAATCGAAGCAAGAGATTCCCCGTACTCGGAGAAGGAACTTATCGATGCCATCGCTGACGCGGTCGACAGGAAGGTGAACCTGGACTCTCCTGATAAAATCGTGCTCTTGGAAGTCTTCGGCGAATACTCCGGCGTTTCGGTAATTTCTCCGCGCGAAATCGTCAGCATCCAGAAGCTGAAAAGGGCGACCTAGGGCCTCAGAGCGCTGAGCAGGGCGGCACCTTCGATTCTGTCGAGCTCCTTCTTCGATAGTTTTCTTCGGGGGAGTTCGGTGGCTTTTACCGACTTTGAACTCTTGATTTCTCTTGGACCAGCGACGACGATTAGGAAGGGCTCGCCCTTCGTTGAGCCGCATAGTTTGATCGCCTTGGAGATTTGAGTCGTCCCTGCGAGCCTAAGGAGGAAGTCCATTTCCGGTTTCCTGGCAAGGAGGCTCCCGACCGACCCTGCACGCAAGGTCTGCGCCGCTAGCATCTCCACGAAGAATTCGTTCTCCGCTGATTTAGCCCTCCCTGTTTGCACGATTGCCCCCGGGTTCAGGGACTCGAGTTCCAATTTGGCCTCATCAGGGCTCACCTCCCCCTCGCAGACATAGGCCTTTGCAAAGACTTCCATGATATCAACCGCCGTGCGAAAAAGGGATCAATACGACCCTCTCCCCATCCTTCACTACTCTGCGCACAGAGGCAGTCACGAAAGCCTCTCCTGACCCCACCATCACCAGTGTGTTGAACTTGGTAAACCCTGGGTCGTCCTTGCCGGACATCGTCCTCAGCCGCTCCACGATCTCCGAGGCTTCAAGCTCCGGTCCTTCGAGGGACACTTCTCCTGAGCCAACACTCGTCTGGATGTGGCCTAGGCAGCGTACACTGATCAAGCAGGGTTCAGGAGCAGCAAACGCTCCTTATACCTTCTCCCCCCGTACTGCGAATCAGCCGGCAACAGGCGCTCACGCTTGCCCCTCAGAAGTTCCCTTAGCGTATCAGTGGTCGAGACGTTGAGCTCTGCAAGGGGAAAGTTGACTGCGACGGGCCTCGGGTCGATCCGGTGCATGGAGGTCTTGCAAGGGAAGAGCTTCCTGTTCTTCGCGGCGGAGACGACGTCCTCTTTGGTGAGCTTCTGGACGAGGACGACGATGTTCCTCTTATCTTGCAACGAGATGTCCAGGTCATCCTCAGGAACGAAGTCCCTTCTCCACCCTTGTTTCTCTGAGAACGAGTCTAATCCGAGGACTAGATCGAAAGTCGCCATCAAGTCCGTAGGTCGTGTCGGCAGAAAAGCCGCATCAGAAGTTAGGACGGCAAGTCCGACTTCCTTGCGCCCCAGGGCCTCGAGTCCGTCGGCCAGAGAGACTCTGCGAGTTATCGATGCAGATTCAAGCGCCGATGCATAAGATTCACCACGAGGCATGGTGTACACCCTCGCCCACCTGCTAAGAGTCACAGACCTCGAGCCATAGTCGACTGAGCAACATGCGGCTTTTGAAATTCCAAGGCGAGAGAACGCGGCGAGCCTGTGCATGCCGTCAAGTACGGTCCCGCTGATTCGGTCGACGATTATCGGGTCTTTTTGGACGCCATCGCGCTGCATTTCATTCGCCAGGCTCTCGACGTGGGATTGGATCGTTTGCTCATGGGGGAGGAGAGATTCCGTGGAACGAATACCTAGACTAAACCCTGCAACGTCCAGGGCCAAGGCCTACTCCTGCGCGTCGTCACCTGAGGGCTCTTCATTCCCGACGGCGTCTGCCTTGAGCTTCTTCGCGATGTATCCAGCCATCTTGTTCCTTAGCTGCTTTGATGGTATTATCGCGAGATCTTCAAGCGCTTTCTTGTTCGTTTCGAAGTCCGACCCGAAGGACTCAGGGTGCCGTTCCAAAATCTGCTCTGAAAGGCTCCGGGTACGGTCCAACTTTCTTCAGGCCCGCCGCGGTGACATGATTAACCTTTCTCGGGTGTTCCGAGATACCTCAGTGCATTTTCGGCCGTCAGAATCCTTGTTTCCTCGAACGTATGTCCCCATAGTTCCGCGAGTTTGAAGACCACCGAAGGAATGAGAGATGGCCCGTGAACACCCCCCAGGGGGCGATAGGTTACCGGTGAGTCGGACTCGGTCAGCACATACCTAGGATCGTATTTTGCCGCCATTTTCTGTAATCTCCTTGAGTTTATCAGAGCCGGGCCGAACGATATGAAATAGCCCCTGTCCATCAGCTTACTCAAAAGGGTCTCTTCCTGAAACCAGTGCATGAGGACAGTTTGAGGCCCAGCCTCTTCAAGTATCCCGAGGCACTCCAGCTCCGCCCCCCTCGAATGAACCTGGACAGGCTTGCCCTTTCGGCGGGCAGCGTCAAGTTGTCTGGTGAATACCTCCCTCTGGGTACTCCCTGGGCCGAT
>JAPCJM010000003.1 GCA_027886945.1 Nitrososphaerota archaeon | reverse complement strand
TCCTTCATCACTTCCCCCATCAGTAGGGAGAACGCGGCATCTCCCTTCTCCTCGATTACCTGCTGGTACTTCTGCAGGACACTTTCCACAACTCCTTTGACCTGGGATTCCCCTGCAAGCTGAACTCCCAGAGCAGTGATAGCCTCGGAAACTGAGAGACCCCGCGAACTTGCGGCCTTCAGAATGTCCGGGACCGCCTCCTTCGCAGTCCGCCCCGAGTCGACCGCCCTCAGTACTTCGGAAAGGACAGGCAGGCCGAGCGCGCCTTCCGGGACCCCCTCCCTGGCAAGCCTGGAGGGGAGGTCGACGAGCACCGAAGCCACCACCGATGGCTCCACGGTTAGTTCTCTGCTCAGCTCTTCGAATTCGGCTGACATGTCGGAGTCGTAGATCTTGACTGCGAGGTCTTCGCTCAGAGAGTATTCCCTCTGCAATCTCGCCACCTTCGCCTGCCAATCCTCGGGGACCTGCTCAGCAAGCTCTGTCCTCCGCCTTGTGGTGAGAGTAATGTCCGGGATGTCGGTTTCCGGATACATTCTCTGGGACCCGGGCCTTGGTCGCATGTACCTTGTCTCCCCCGCCTCGGTCGCGGCCCTTGTTTCAGCTGGAACGCCGGACACGGCTTCTTCGATTCGCGCGATCAGCAGGGGAACACATCTGTCAACCACGGAAGGACGGCCTGCGACAAGTATTATGGCGTCATCGACCCCGCTCTGCAGCTCAGCCCGTAGGTTTGCCTCCTCGGCTTCCGAGACACCCTGCCTTCGGAACTCGTCGGAATGTATGACCCCTCCGAGGGAGTTTGCCCTGGCCACCTCGGCGACCTCTTTCCCCAGCCTGATGTCTTGATAGGGCTCCCAGCCCATCAGCCCGCCCAAGCCCGAGGCAACCACTGCGACAACCTTGCCCCCGTCAACGAGCTCTCTTCTCGCCACCTTCGAGGCAGTCCCGCCCATGACCCCTGTCACGTCCCGGGCCTTGCACTTGATTCGCATCACCCCCTTTTCCCCTAGCTTCTCAGCGATGCGGATCAGGCCTAACTGTCTCTTCCTTTCGTATTCCACTACCTTTGGAAGGAGGTTCAGCTTTTGGACGCCTTTTACTTCGACGACCTTTCCACCCATCAGGGACACGTTGAGGTCCTGCCTTATCGTTCCCAGGCCTCGCGCAACGCGCCCCGTCGACCTCAGCGCCCTTCCGAGATGCAGGGCAACCTTCGCCACGAACTCCGGGTCGCCCGGAACAGGGTCAAGGGCGACCTCGACAAGTGCGACACCGAGTCTGTCCAGCCCAAATCGCCGTGATGACTCGTCCTCACCAAGGATCCTCGCGGCGTCTTCCTCCAGCGTGACCGACTGAACACCAACCTGGGTACCATTGACCTTGAAGGACCCTCCGAGGCCGACGACGGCAGTCCTCTGGAAGCCGGAGGTGTTGGACCCGTCGATGACGATCTTCCTCATCACGTGGACCTCGTCGACGAGGTTGGAACCGAGCGTCTTCGCGACGAGCAGGGCCGAGTCCAGCCCCTCATCGCTGAGCGGGTGAGGAGGCTCCTCGTCAGCTTCGACCAGGCAGGACGACTCGGGATTCCAAAGATATAGGTTGGACTTTGCTTTCGAATACTCGAATATCGCGGCGGGGTCGATGCGGCCGAGCTCGCTTTGTGCGGGCCTCAGTTTCCTTTCGAAGTGATAGGGAAATTCCTCGGATTTTGTTGTCGGGCAGGAGCAGAAGAGTTTCGTGGGCGACGCGATCTGCTGATGGATTTCAAGTCCGACCCTGACTCCTTCGGGCGCCTGCGGACCTGTCATAGGGGCTCGCCTGGGAAAGTCCGCGAAGTCGTTTCGCCGGCAATGTTGGTGGCCATCATCTCTTTCGCCTTTCCCGGTGAGCGGCTGTTGCCCAGGACCCACATCGCCTTGACCAGGGCCGTCTCACCAAGCATGTCCTCGAGGGGCAGGACGCCGACGTCGAGGAGATCCCGTCCCGTATCGTACACGTTCAAGTCGACCCTCCCTCCGATGCATTGGGACGTCATGCACGCCAGGCCGCCGCCATCGACGAACAGTCCGAGTTCTCGCACTACCTCCTTGCTGACGTGGCCGAGTCCGGTCCCTTCGATGACCATCCCTTTGGTCCCCAATTTCCTCGCCGCTTTGATAAGGCCGGCCGGCATTGACGGATAGAACTTCAACAGAGCTACCTTCTCCTCGAATTTCGTCCTGGGCGAGAACGAGGAGGACCCACGCTTTGGAAGGTCTTCTGAGATGTACTCTGGGCCTGACTTCCCCCAGATAGCGGCGAACGGCACTCCGACCGAAACGAAGGCGTCCCTCCTGCTTGTGTGATTCTTCCTGACACGCGTCCCTCTGTGCAAGGCGACCTTGTCGTCGCTTTCCCCGAGATGCATGGCGACGTACACCCCTGCGAATCCCGCCGTCCCCGCGGCCGAGACTCCTGCTATGAGGTTGATGGGTCCGTCGGAAGAGGGACGGTCGGACGACCTTTGGGCCGCGACGAGTATTACAGGCACCGGGACCCCTTGCAAAGCAAAGCTTAGGGCGGCAGCTGTGTAGCCCAAAGTGTCAGTGCCGTGGGTAATGACGACTCCGTCGAATTCCTCGTCGACCGCCTTGCGCACCCTCTGGGCGATCTTCGTCCAGTGGCTCGGTCGCATGTTCTCGCTGAACACGTTGAAGAGTATCTCGGGCTGGACCTTCGCGACCCCTGAGAGCTCGGGGACCAGCGAGTGAAGGTCCGCGGAAGAGACGGCAGGGTGGACTGCGCCAGTCCTATAGTCGATTCTGCTTGCTATCGTCCCCCCAGTCCCGATAATTAGCACACGTGGGAGACCCTTCGAAGGCTTAGGCGGAGTGGAAGCGGAGAAAGAAGGCTTTTCACCCTTGGCCTTCACCCTCGCGCTCTTCAGTTCGGAAACATTGAGGCCAACGTTGTACCCTGAGCTTAGCTTGAGAACAACATGGTCTCCATCTCCGTAGACATATCTCGGGACCAGGGTCCCAGAGACCACCCCCCAGGAAGTCTCCACCTCGAGGACGTCGCCAATCGAGGCCCCCGCCTTCTTCAGAAAGTTGAGAGAGCTCCCCTTGTAACCGGCGAGATCCTCCATGCAGAGCGAGAGGCGAGCCACTGCGGTCTTAAAGGATTATTTCGCGCGCGCACCGAAACGGTTAATGCGAGACGCGGAATCGGGAGAACCGATTTCACTCAGGGTGTATAATGCATGGCATCAAAAGGAACCATCTCGGTCGAAGTTTCGGATCTGAGGCGGGAATTCAAGAGTAAAGGACCGCCCGTAGTGGCCCTCGACGGGGTCAGCCTGAAGGTCGGCGAGGGGGAAATCTTCGGGGTCCTCGGACCCAACGGAGCAGGCAAGACTACCTTGATCAGAATCCTCTCTACCCTTCTCCTCCCGACCGGTGGGTGGGCCAAGGTGATGGGGTACGATGTGGAGCACGAGCCGGAGAAGGTCAGGCGGGTCATCAACATGGCGAGCGGTGCAGAGAAGGCCGGGTACGACTTCATCAGCGCAAAGAGGAACCTGTGGTTCTTCTCGCAACTTTACGGCATCCCGAGCGAGACGGCGGAGAAGAGGATAATGGACCTCAGCGAAATGCTGGGCCTGTCGAAATATCTCGACAGGAAATTCTATGCCCTTTCGACCGGGTACAGGCAGAGGGCGACCATCGCCCGGGCGTTCGTGAACGAGCCGAAGGTGGTCTTCCTCGACGAGCCGACTATCGGCCTGGACGTGATGACTGCGAGGAGCATCAGAGAATTCCTTCGGGATCAGGCCAGGCGAAGCGGGAGGACCATAATTCTCGCCTCCCACAACATGGCCGAAGTCGAGGCCATTTGCGACAGGGTTGCGATCATCGACAAGGGGAAGATAATCGCGGCAGGGACTCCGGACGACCTCAAGCGGTCGCTGGGTGCGCCTGCATTGGTGATGGAAGTCTCCCCTCCCCAAAGCGGGTTCGAGATGCTAAGCACGGTCCAAGGGGTCAAGGGGTTCACAACATCAACTGAGGAAGAGAGAGGGCTGTCGACAGTCCAGATTGTCGTGGAGACGGATGCCGCCGCCAGGGCGGCGGAAGAGGCTGTCAGGAAGCAGGGCCTCAAGGTCGTGGCTTCATGGAGAAAGCAAGCGTCCCTCGAGGAGGTCTTCGTGGCCCTGGTCGGACGGGGCTTCAAGGAGAGGGAAGAGCAGGATGTCGTTTAGTCCATGGGTACGGACGATGAAGGCAAGGGCCCTGGTGAGACTCTGGAGTATCTTCGGGGAGCCCCTCTGGATGGTGGTGAGCTTGGGATTCCCGGTCATATCGTCCCTGGCATTTTCTCTCCTCTACTACAGCATTGGGGCGGTTAGCTACGTCGGGTTCGCAGTCCTCGGCGGCGTGATGGTCTCGTTCTGGGGAAACGTCCTCTGGTCGATGGCCAGCCAGTTCTATTGGGACAAGCAGGAGGGACTCTTCGAGATTTACCTGACCTCTCCCGCTCCCATTTCTGCCATTCTCATCGGGATGTCGGTGGGTGGCATAATCGGGACGGTGCCCTCGGCACTCATCGTCACCGGAATCGGCTGGGTTCTGTTCCATCCTGCGGTCAACGCTGCCTGGGGAGGAGTGATCTTGACTTTCGGCCTTACCCTTGCCTCGCTCTACGCCATGGGAATGACATTGTCGTCGCTCTACCTTGCCTATGGGAGGGAGGCGGAGTCGCTCAATGAAGTGCTCCAGGAGCCAGTTTCGATGCTGTCCGGACTGTACTTCCCTTCGCTGGGAGCACGCTCGCCTTTCCCCTTGGCAATTCAGGCCGCAGCGTCGCTGATTCCGCTTACCATAGGGATGGACGCCCTGAGGAAGACTCTCTTCTATGGAAACGACATTGGCCAGGTCTGGCCGGACTTGGCGATCCTTGCGGTGATGGCGGTGGTGCTACTCTTCTTGTCTACTTACACGCTCAAGTATCTAGAAAATGTCGGTCGTAGGGACGGGACCATTGGAGTGAGGATCCGATGACGAGCCTTAGGCCGATACTTGCCTCGGCATGGATGGGCATTCAACATGACATTGCCTGGACAACCCCCGTCCTATCTGTCGCCCTGAGGGTGGTCGCCCCTTTCGCGTCCGCGATGACCGTTTCCATAATCTATTGGTTCGGGACCACGAGCTCTTCGACGGTGGCGTTCAGCCCTGACAGACTGGCCTTCGTCCTAATCGGGTCGACGCTCTATGCCCACGTGGCGTCCTATGCCTGGGTCCCTACGGTGGCGATAGCAGAAGGGAAGAACTTGTCAGTATTCCCGCACATCTACCTGACGTCGCGCTCTACAGCGTCCTATGTCGCCGGGACGGTTCTCTCGTCATTTGTGATATCCACGATCACATCCGTGGCGGCCTTGATTCTGGCTTACGTCGCGCTTGGCTCATTCCTTGGGACGCAGATCCCCGCGACTGTGACTCTCTTGTCGGCCGCCATGGTCGCGGCTGCCCTGGTGGCGAACGTACCCGGGGCCCTCGGCCTGGGATACCTCCTTGGGGCGTATTCGTTGTATGCGAGCAAGTTCGAGTGGTCTCTCCCGGGGTATGTGGCCGGGCTCCTGATGGTCTTCTCGGGGGCCCTTTTCCCCACTAGCATCCTTCCGTGGCCAATCTCCGTCGTGGCCCAATACCTCCCGTTCACCCAGTTCATCGCTGCAGCCAGAGAGGCGCTTCTTCCTGGCTCCTCGGGAGACTACGCGACCTCGATGGGACTTTGCCTGTTGGGCGGGGTAGCCATACTCGTGGTGAGCTTGTTGGTTTACTTGGCTTCCGAGAAGAAGGCGCGAAAGGACGGCGTGATAGACAGAAGGCTTGCTTAGCGCAGAGCCTTCGCCATGTATGGGCCATCTCGGTCGTATCCCAGCTTTCTGTAGTAATTCCGGGTCCCGACGGCGCTGGTGACGAGTAGTTTTTTCAACCCAAACTCCTCGGAAGCAGTTCTCTCCGCCCTCGTCATCAAAGATGCGCCAATGCCCTTGTGCTGCCAGGCTGCTTTTTCCCTTTGGCCCACTTCGACTGCTTTGCCGTAGACTCTGAGTTCTCTAACTACGGCGGCATCCTTCACTTCTGGTCGATGGGCTATTTCTGAAGGAACGCGAAGCCGGACGAAGCCGGCAATTATCCCGGACCTTATGAATTCATATGAGCCGAAGACCTCTTGGGAGCCGGATGCGGAGTATCGAAGCTCAGCGTATTCGAGCGAATCATCCATGCCATGGGTTTCGGGGTCCCGTAGGACGACCTCCCTGCATCTGATACATCGGCACGAAAAACCCTCGTCCTTCGCTCTTTGTAGGACGAGCTGCCTCAAATTGCTGTTCCTGACACCGCCTTCGATTTCTTTCGCAGGAATCTCTCTTTGGATCCTCATTATTCTGTGCCACGTTGGGACAAATCTCTTCATCTGGCTCAATAGATCAACGACTGTTTCGAGGTCGTACGGACGGAAGAGACCTCGCTCGAACTGACGGGCTAGAGAGGTCCCAGGTATGACGAGGGTCGGGTAAAACTTCGACATATCGGGCCTGAAGTCATCGTCTTCGAAGAGTCTTCGGAAGTCGGCGAGGTCTTCGTCCGGGTTTGCCCCTGGGAGCCCTGGCATCATATGAACGGTAACCTTGAGCCCGGCGTCCCTTGCTACCTGCAGGGCACGGATTGAATCCTTGACCGTATGGCCCCGGTTGCTCTTCGCAAGGACCTCTTCTCTCAAGGTCTGGACACCGACCTCCAGCCGTGTGATCCCGTAGCTCAGCATCAGGTCTATGTCTTCGGGGCGGCACCAGTCGGGCTTGGACTCAAGAGTAAGGCCCACGCAGCGGCTGGCTGCTCCCTCGTTCATCAGCTGCGCTGATTCAAGGCTCGGGGATACTGTGCCATTGAGCCCGTCGTAGACCCCCTTGACGAATGAAGACTGGTATGCCTTCGGCACTGCGATGAAAGTCCCGCCTTCAATTATCGTCTCGACCTTGCTTGTCTCGTGCCCGTTGGCTTCATACTTCGCAAGACAGTTCTTCGCCTGGAGATATGGGTCAAATGCGAATCTAAGAGCCGACTTCATTCCTGGACTTTCCGGGAGATAGGACTGGGGCGTGCCTGTATTCGGCCCTCCGGGACAGAACACACACGTCCCGTGAGGACACAAAAAGGGGGAAGAAAAAACAGTGACAACGATTATGCCAGAGGCGCTCCTCCGCGGGTGGACACGCAGCATCTCCTGGAAGGCGCCACGCGTTCCTGGAGGAAGAGTCGCCAGTATCTCCGAGTTGGAGATGTAGCGGTTGAGCGAGAAGTCTACAGCGGTTTTCTTCTTCAGTTTTTCCAGTTGGTCCCTCGAGCCCACTTTCCCCTGGGAGAGTTGCTCGGCAATGTAGGCCGTTGCGTCGTGAAGCCTATCGAAGGACTGGGCGGTCACCGGCGCATCCAGTTCTGGCCTGGCTTGCGCTTCAGAGTAAAGCGTTTCTCATACGTCCGCTTGTTCCTGACCTTGGGTATCTTCCCCTTCTTTGGCTTACCCTCTAATTTTGGGGTCTGGCTGCGAACTTTTCCGGCCTTTGTGATTGAAGGCAGCCAGCGCTAAGCTGGGACTGCTGACTTCCGTGGGTCGGCATGGTCTTTGTTTAACCTCCTGAATTCAGGCTCCTCTGGTCTGGATTTAATCTTTCTCAGCTCAGGATGTGTGTGAGAAAGGCCGGCCCGGTGTCGTCGATTGAATCACCCACAGAAGGAAAGACTACCTTAGTCTTATCAAAGAAATGAGAAAGCGAATTCAGGCGTAAAAGCCTCTCCTCTGTCGATGCATGACTCGGTTTCCATCGCTTCTCCGTTTCAACTTCGATGGCAATTAGTTCATTTCCATTGAAGACGATGGCATCGGGGATTCGCTTTTCCTTGATGTATTCCGACAATGTGAAGACCCTGCAGCCTTTCGCTCGAAGTTTGTCTGCGAGCCATCGCACTACGACGTCGTGGGACTTCCGAGATTTGAGTCGTTTTGCCAAAATTCCTGGGTCATTGTTCAACCTGTTCAAGAAAGGGGCCTTAGAGACCGAATTGGCTGACATCCGTGCTTTGATTTCCCGAGCCCTTTCTTCGCCCACCCAGGACTCTAATGTTCTCCCTTTGTTCGGGGAAAAATGATCCCTTCTTGAATAGCCCGCCGTTTCTGGTCAGACCCAGACGATAACCCTCCTTTACGGAGGCCCGGCTGCAATATTTCCTCCTCCCGATTGTAGGAGATTCACAAATCGAACATTTGGGCATGCCGCGTTCAACCACAATCAACCCTTCATACCGATTTAAGTGAAGCACAGTTTCCGACAAAACTAAACGGGAGGGGGTTTCGAAAGTGAAGCAGGATTCTTGAATAGTTTCCTCTATGTCCCTGAAACCCTTTAATGGACAGAATTGAGAGCGGGCCCGAACTCCATTGGACGTAGGAGCACAAGACGCTGGCACTGATTTTGAGGCGCTCCGCCAGAAGAGCATCGAGGCCGCCGAGGCTGCGATACGAGAGGCCTCTTCAAGGCCCGACCTGCATCTAGTGCAAGCAATTCAGGCTCTGGATGACACTGACAAGTATCTGAACATCACCGCGACTCGTGCTTCCGAATGGTACGGACTTCACTTTCCTGAGCTGACCCAGATGCTGCAGGACAACGTCATGCTCTGCAAACTCATCTCAGAAGTTGGGACCCGGGAGTCTTTCTCCCCCGAGAACCTCGCAGGTAGAGGGTTCACGGACAAGAAGGTTGAAGCAATCATAACTGCAAGAGACAGGTCGAAGGGAGGGACCATCTCCGATGGTGACCTGGGAAGGGTCAAAGCATTGGCCACCCTCGCGGTTCAACTCATCACTTTGAGGGCTGGGCTCAATGATTACGTTGAATCACAGATGAAGCGCATCTCGCCCAACGTCTCCGAGGTCGCTGGAGCGACAATCGGGGCGAGGCTGATGGCCAAGGCCGGTGGTTTGGACAGACTATCGTCAATGCCAGCGAGCACAATTCAGATCCTAGGGGCGGAGAAAGCCCTCTTCAGGTCTCTGCGCACAGGCGCGAGGCCACCTAAGCATGGCATCCTATTCCAGCACCAGGCTGTCCATACCGCTCCGAAGTGGCAGAGGGGGAAGATCGCCCGGACCCTGGCCAACAAGATCGCCATCGCGGCCCGGGTCGACTACTACAGAGGGTCGGCGGACGCTTCGATCAAGGCGGGTCTCGACAAGCGCCTGGAGAGCATCAAGGAGAGATACAAGGAGCCTCCTGAGAGGAGACCCGAGACCAGATTCCGTCAGAGAAGGGACGAAAGGCCCCCAAGGCGAAACAATCCTAGGCGAAGATGAATTCCCTTCTGAAGGAGGACAGGAAGGGGAGGACAGCTCTTCTAACAAAGAACCTTACCCCGGGCAAAAGAGTCTACAACGAAGAACTCATCCTAAGGGATGGCGTCGAGTACAGGACCTGGGACCCGTTCAGAAGCAAGCTTGCAGCTGCCATCCTCAAGGGACTTCGCGATGACCTTGTAGGGGAGGGGAAAAAAGTGCTCTACCTCGGAGTGTCCACGGGGACAACGGCGTCGCATGTTTCTGACTTGGTGGGCCCAACCGGGCTGGTGGTCGGGGTGGAGTTTGCGCCCAGGGTCGCCCGGGAGTTCGTCGAGCATGTGGCTCGGGAGAGAAGGAATGTGATCCCGTTTGTAGCCGACGCCCGAGACCCCTCGAAGTATTCAGTGGCGAAGATGGATATTGTGTACTGCGACATTGCACAGCCCGACCAAACAGAAATCGCTCTTGACAATTGCGAAAAGCTTCTGAAGAAAGGCGGGACCCTCCTCCTGGTGGTCAAGGCGAGGAGCATCGACGTCCTCAAGGAACCCAAACACGTGTTCGCCGAGG
>JAPCJM010000029.1 GCA_027886945.1 Nitrososphaerota archaeon | reverse complement strand
GTATGGGATAGCGACTACGGGGGCGCTTGGAATCTGGGCAAAGTATCGAAGAGACAGAAAGGGGGCAATAGAAGCCTACAAAGGCGCCCTCTCCCTCGGCGCCTCAAGGTCGCTCCCTGAGCTCTTCAATGCGGCAGGCCTAAAGTGGGACCTCGGACCGACTAATCTCGGACGACTTGCCGGAGAACTCCGTTCAGCGATCAGAGAATACAGCTAATCCACAGAAAGGTCAGGGGCCGCCGAAGAAGGCAAGGATAAGGCCGGAAATCAAGAAGTAACTTCCGAAGGTCAGCAGAACACTTCCGGCGATCAAGTCGAGTCCCCACCTCGGGAATCTTAGGAGATAGTCATACGAAATCGCCGATATCAAGATGATGAGCGTCAGACTGACAAGAGCTCCCACAAGAGTCCATTCGAGATTGAAAGTACCCGCAGCGGCGAGGACGAGGCTTGCCTCGAAGCCCTCGGTCAGAGTTATGCTGAAGACGGGAAGCGAATTCACCAACGAGAAAGGAGCTACCTGCGGCCGCTCCGCGCCATACTTCTCCAGGTCCTTCTCGACTACCTCCGATTCCATCTTCTCCATCTTCGCCCTGAACGACCTCTTTCCGAAGTAGTATTTCTTGAACCCGCGGAGGAACTTGTATGAGAAGTACAGGATCACTAGGCCCGTCCCGATGTCTATGAGGACCTCCGGCAAGAAAAGGAGGACCTGTCTGACTCCAAGGAAGATGAACACCGAGACGGCTCCCCCAGCCAGAACGCCGAACAGAACATTGTTTCGCCCCAGCTGTTTGACCGTGGCCACAGAGAGTATGGCCACTTCGCTCCCTTCCAACAGCACCGCCTTGAAGGCAAGAAGGAACGACGCGATGATAACGACCTGGTCGGTCAAAATCCCATTGGCCGCGCTTGGCACGCGATTTATCCATTGCCCGCAGGACAATGCATAAGATTGGCAAATTTGACCCCGATTTCCGTTGCCCAGGGCCGTAGGCGTCTCCGATTTCAAACTCTACTCAATGCTCTCCGAGCCGAGCATTTCGCCTGATGGAAGTAGAGTCGCCTTCTCGGCCAAGCGGGCCAACCTCGATGAAGACGCGTACGACTCGGAGGTCTACATCACCAACGTCAAGACGGGGAAGGTCTCTCTTTTCACATCCGGTAAGAAGGACTCAGACCCCAAATGGTCCCCGGACGGCCGCTCGATTCTCTTCCTCTCTAAGCGCAACATGAAGAAAGATGAGAAGGGCAACGCTCTGTACGTCATAGCGGCAGACGGGGGGGAGGCGAGGCTTTTGCGAAGGTCGGAGGACGGCATCGAAAACCCCCAATGGTCCCCTGACTCGAAGTCCGTCTACTTCCTTTCCTTTGTCCCAAAGAAGTCCAAGGAGGACGTCAAGGTGATCAACAGGGTGACCTTCTGGTTCAATGGGGTTGGTTTCATTTACAACAGGCGTAAGCACTTGTTCAGAGCTGAGATCGATGGGGGAAAGGTCCGCCAACTCACGAGAGGCGCCTTCGACCTGTCAGATTTTGCAATATCGCACGATGGCAAGAAGCTGGCTTACCTAGCCTCCACAGACGATTTGAGACCATACATCTCAGACGTCTTCGTGACGGGCACGTCGGGCAAGAAGGGAAAGAGACTGACGAAATCAACAATGGTCCTCAACACTTTGGTCTGGAGTCCAGATGACAATCTCCTTGCCGTCGCCGGTGACGACTTGCCTTCAGGATTCGCGTCGCACACTCGGGTTTGGACCGTCAGTCCACACTCCCGAAAGGTTGAGAGAGTCGAAGGAGTTGACAAGAATAAGGCCAACGCCTTGAACTCCGACGCACGCGCCAGGGCTCACGGTCCCGGCAACCTTGCCTGGACCAAGGAGGGAATCTACTACCTTCAGGCAGAGGGGGGCTCGGTCCGACTCTACCGGACAAAACCAGGAGGTACTCCGGAACTCGTTCTAGGAGGAGACAGGAGCATCGAGGGCTATGACGTGCATGACGGAAGGGTAGCCTTTGTCGCCATGGACGCTTCTCACCTCGAGGAACTGTATTTCTCCGCGAGCAAGGAGAAGGCACTATCCTCCCTCAATACACATGTCTACGACGAGCTCAGAATCCAGAAGCCGCATCACATTAGCTTCAATGCGAGCGATGGTGAGACTGTCGAGGGTTGGGTGATGCTCCCCGAAGGAAAAGCCAAGGTCCCCGGGGTCCTCTATGTCCATGGAGGGCCCAAGACCGCCTTCGGCCACGCCTACATGCACGAATTCCAGGCCTTCAGCGGTGCTGGCTACGCAGTGATCTACTTCAACCCGCGAGGGAGCGACGGGTACTCGGAGAAGTTCGCCGATATTAGAGGGCGATACGGGACACGAGACTTCGACGACCTCATCGAGGGTCTCGACATCGTCCTGAAGAAGTTCCCGCAGATCGACGGCGGCAGGCTGGCGATTGCAGGCGGGTCCTACGGGGGTTTCATGACAAACTGGGCCATCGGCCACACCAACAGATTCAAGGCCGCTGTCACTGACCGGAGCATCTCAAGCTGGATCAGCTTCTGGGGGACTTCGGACATAGGGCCCTACTTCACCCGAGACCAGATAGGTGGAGACCCTTGGAATGCCGAAGAGAAGCTCCTCAATGACTCTCCCCTGAGATACGCGCCCAACGTCGAGACCCCGCTGATGTTGGTCCACTCCATGGAAGACTACAGGTGCTGGATGGTGGAGGGTTTGGAATTCTACACCGCGCTCAAGATGCTCGGCAAAGAAGCGGAGCTGGTCCTGTTTCCGGGAGAGAACCACGACCTTTCCAGGGTAGGGAAGCCGAAGCACAGGGCCTCCAGGCTCAAACATTACATCCGTTGGTTCGATGCCCACCTAAAACGAAGGAAATAGGTCGCAGGCTTTGGACGGCATTATGGTAGGCGTATTCGGGACAGACACTGAGGCAAAGGCCGTCTTCGAATCGTCCGTGGCGAAGAAGAGCGAGGCCGAGGGGATAACGGTCTATACACGGACCGAGGCTGGAAGGAGATACTCATTGCTCGACACATCCGACTATCCCGAAAAGATCCAGGGGTACGCCAGCATAGCATCGATGATAGACCATGCCCTCTACTTCTTCCCTAGGTCGGGCAAGCTAAGTCCCCAGGACGGGGAGCTGGCCGTACTCCTAGGCTCGTTCGGCATCCCTGGGACGCTTGAACTGGTCGATGGTGCCCCGGCACCGGACCAGGCGAGAGCTTCTCTGAGAGGCACACCTGTGGCGAACTATGCAGTGGACGAACGTCAGCTGCGATCTGCTTCCATCGAGTTATCTCAATCCTCTCCAAGAGGAGATTTTCCGACAAAGGGAACCCTTGTCTACATTGACAGGGTGTTCACGGTCAAGGGAGTCGGCACTGTTGCCCTTGGTTTCGTGTTATCGGGGAGCGTGTCTATTCACGATCAGCTTCGTCCCGTGCCTGCTCAACAGGAATTGAGGGCAGATGTGAAGGGAATCCAGGTGAATGACGTCGACGTCGACTCAGCAGGGAGGGGCATAAGGGTCGGTCTCTCACTTCGCGGCGTTGAGCCCAAGGACCTGGAGCGGAGCCATTGGCTCGACGATGGTTCCTTCGCGCTGACTGACGCTCCCTCTTTCCAGTTCATCAAGTCGCCTTTTTACAAGCAAGAGGTTCATTCGCGCGACCTTCACTTGCAACTCATAGGGGAGATGGCTCCCGCAAACCTTTCCGCCAGCGGAGACGGAAAACTGAAGGCGCAACTGC